>JAUVFY010000004.1 GCA_030594025.1 Deltaproteobacteria bacterium
CGAGAAATCTTTAATCGCCGAGCTTATGACGGAGGTTTTGAAACCCTTGCCCATTAAGTGTCTCATGGCCTTAAGGGTAAGCTCCTTTCCACCTTTATCGATTTTGGCCCGGTACTTCCTTGACCACTTCTCCAAGGCCTTTTGTGCGGCTTGCTTTTCCTGGTCCTCATCCACCTCGCTGAGGACCTTTTTTACGGTCTCCGGGCTTATCCCTTTGGTTTTAAGGTCAAAAGCTATCTTTACCGTGCCCCAGTTCATTGTACGCAGCCTTGAACTGGCCCTTTCCCTGGCAAAGACCTCATCGTTCAGATATCCGGCGTCGGTAAGCCAATGAACGGTTCGCTTTATCTCGTAAGAAACAAAACCCTTTGCTTGGAGTTTTTCCTCAAGCTCTTTAGTGCTCCTTGCCCTGTAGGAGAGTAGGTTCAGCGCTTCTCGCCTGGCATCGGGGCCCTGCCCCCCTGGGGCGGCGGCCCGGCTTTTTTCCCTGCCTCTTGGACTCAAAATTTTACAATGGCCTTGGCGCTAACCCCTGCCGAAGGTCTTTGTTAAAGAAATAAAGGATACAGGCGTATTAGTTCCATGCCGGTTCGCGCCCGGCTAAAAGCGCTCTATTTCGGGGGGAGGACCGCCTTCGCCACCTTCTTCTTCCTCTTCGTATTCCTTCCACGTTGCGTCACTAACGCCTGTTATACCCTTGACCTTCAAGGCAAAGTCGTCGGGGTTGCTCGCCTGCCTCAAAGATTCTTCGTAGGATATAAGGCCCTTGTTGAGGAGTTCCATGAGGGACTGGTCGAAGGTCTGCATGCTGTAAGTGGTATGACCCTTGGCGATTGCGTCGGGTATATCCTTGGTCTTTTCCTTGTCTTCGATACATTCACGTATCCTGGCTGTGGATATGAGCACCTCCACCGCCGGGACCCTGCCTTTACCGTCCTTTGTGGGCATGAGCCTCTGGGATATTATGGACTTAGTAACCCCGGCAAGCTGAATTCTCACCTGCTTTTGCTGATAGGGCGGGAAGACCGAAACTATACGGTTTATGGTCTCCATTGCATCGATCGTGTGCAGCGTTGAAAGGACCAAGTGCCCGGTTTCGGCCGCGGTTACGGCGATCTCTATCGTCTCAAGGTCCCTCATCTCTCCAACCATTATTACGTCCGGGTCCTGCCTGAGCGCACCCCTGAGGGCCTCGGCGAAGCTCGTGGTGTCAACTCCTATCTCCCGCTGGTTTATAATGCTTCTTTTGTCCTTGTGCAGGAACTCTATAGGGTCCTCTACGGATATGATGTTACAGGACCTGTGGTTGTTTATGCGGTTCATGACCGCCGAAAGGGTGGTGGACTTGCCGCTCCCCGTAATGCCTGTTACCATCACCAGGCCCCGCATCTCGTTGGATATCTTTTCCAGGACCCTCGGCAGGTGGAGCTCTTCAAAGTTCTTGAGTATCATCGGGATGACCCTCAAGACGATGCCCATGGCACCCCTTTGCTGGAATATGTTCACCCTGAACCTTCCGAGACCCGGCACGCTATAGGCTATGTCAACCTGGTGGCTCTTCTTGAAGCTCTCCTTCTGCACGTCGTTCATGAGCCTCATGGCAACCTTCGCCACGTCGTCGGGTGCCAGCCTTGCGTGGTTCTTTACCGGCACGAGGTGTCCGTATATCCTCAGTATGGGAGGGAGACCCGCCTTGATGTGTACGTCAGAGGCGTTCTCCTTTACTGCAAGGTTCAGTATGGAGCTTAAATCAAACTCTGCCATAGCCCTTATTCCTCCGGCTTATTTTTTAACCCGAAGTTGCCCAGCACCTTGGCTTCTATCTCAGCGGCCGCCTCCGGGTGTTCCTTTAGGAAGAGCCTCGCGGCATCCCTGCCCTGACCGATCCTCTCGCCGTTGTAAGAGTACCATGCGCCGCTTTTCTCTACGAGGTTTAGCTTTGAGCCGAGATCAAGGAGGTCTCCTTCCTTGGAGATCCCCTCGCTAAACAGCATATCGAATTCCGCGTCCTTGAAGGGTGGGGCGAGTTTGTTTTTGACTACCCTTACGCGCGTTCTGTTGCCGATGACCGAGTCGGCCTTCTTTATCTGGCCGATCTTTCGGATATCCAGCCTCACCGAGGAGTAGAACTTCAGAGCGTTACCTCCGGTCGTCGTCTCCGGGTTTCCGAAAAAAACACCTATCTTGTGCCTTATCTGGTTTATAAAGATCATGCAGGTGTTGCTCTTGGATATCGTGGCGGTGAGTTTGCGTAAGGCCTGGCTCATGAGGCGGGCCTGCAGCCCCATATGGGCATCTCCCATCTCCCCCTCTATCTCCGCCCTGGGTACGAGCGCGGCCACAGAGTCTATGATGATAAGGTCCACAGCACCGCTCCTTATGAGCATGTCAGCTATCTCCAGGGCCTGCTCGCCAGTGTCGGGCTGGCTAAGAAGAAGCTCATCGGCGTTCAGGCCGAGCTTTTTTGCATATTCGACGTCGAGGGCGTGTTCGGCGTCAATAAAGGCCACCGTTCCGCCGCTTCTTTGAGCCTCGGCGGCTATATGGACGGAAAGGGTAGTTTTGCCCGAAGACTCTGGGCCGAATATCTCTACGACCCGCCCCCTTGGCACCCCGCCTATGCCGAGGGCTATGTCGAGGCTCAGAGAGCCTGTGGGTATGAAGGGCACCGCCGCAAGCGAGCCCTCCTTGCCGAGCCGCATTATCGAGCCTTTTCCGAACTGCTTTTCTATCTGGCTCATAGCAAGCTCTATGGCCTTGTTTTTGTCCGACCTTATCTGGGTTGCCATCTATGATCCTCCTTTCGTTGCCGCAAAGACGAAGCATTTAAATTTACCGGGAGTTACCTCGAACCCTCTTTGAGGCTTATGCGTTTAAGCTTGGAATGTTCTGCTCCCCCGGGACTGAGTTTGCTCTTGAACAATATGAATTCATCCGCTAAAAAGCTTACCCCGAGGTCGCCTTTTATATCTCTTGTCCGTTGGGCGAGCCTCCGAGCCTCATCCCTCGTTTTTACCCTTAAGAGCGTCAGGTGTGGATGAAAAGGGCGTCTTTCCTTTTCAAAGCCGATTTTGTATAGCTCTTCCTCGATATTTTTATAAAGACGCTTTAACTCATCGCTTTCCGCCATCCCGACCCAGATGACCCTCGGCGATTTGAGGTTGGGGAAGGCGCCGAGACCTCCTACGGTGACGGTAAAAGGTTTGATGCCCTCGCGGGCCCTGTCCAGTGCACTACCGATGGGCTCAATCTTTTCAGCCTCTATATACCCGAGGAACTTTAAAGTGAGGTGAATGTTTTTCGCCTTTACCCGGGATATGCCCTCATGGCCCTCTCCCAAGTCCTGCCGAAGGGTGTTTATCTTTTCCTTGATTTCATCGGGTATTTCTATCGCTATAAAGGTCCTTATCTTTTCCAATTTTAAGTTTTACGGGGAATCTGTCAACCCAAAAATCTTTTGATAACGTTGAGGGCCTCCGTGGCCGCCTGTTTCTTTATGGACTTACGCGTCCCCGAAAGGAGAAGTTTCTTGGTGTACACCTTGGTGTCCCTGGCAAGGGCTATAAACACCGTGCCAACGGGTTTTCTCACGGTTCCGCCCGCAGGACCGGCTATGCCTGTTATAGCCACCCCCACGTCGGTTTTGAGCCTCTTCATAACGCCGCTGGCCATCTCCGAGGCAGTCTTGCTTGAGACGGCTCCGTGGGTTTTAAGGGTTGCGGCCGCCACACCCAGGAAGCGTTTCTTCGCTTCGTTGCTGTACGCGACGACACCTCCTGCAAACCAGTCGGAGCTGCCAGGGACATTCGTTATCATGTGGCCCAGAAGCCCGCCGGTACAGGATTCGGCGATTGCCAGCCTGAGCCCCCGTTGTTTAAGTGCTCTGCCCGCGGAGACCTCCGGTCTTGCCATCATTAAAAATAATTTTTTTCGGTCCTTAACGTATAGGAGGAGGTTTTTAACCTCCTTATCCCTGGGTAACACTTTAACCCTGTACGAGCCTGATTAAAACCTGTGTTGCCACGTTGGCGTATATACCCGCCACAATGTCATCGAGTACTATCCCCGCCCCGCCTTCGAGCCATCTGTCTATATGGCCCGCGGGGAAGGGTTTAAGGATATCAAAAAACCTGAAAAGAATAAAGACCAATATTGCGTTAAAAAGGCTGAAGGGCAGGAGATAGGCGGCTACACCGAAACCCATGATTTCGTCACAAACTATGGGTGAGGGGTCTTTACCTCCGAGGATCCGCCTTGCCTCCGAGGCCACTAATATTGAGAGCGCTGTGCCGGCTATAAGTACCAGAGCGCCCTCGTTGGGCCTGAGCGTGGAGATGAAATAGTATAGGCCCAGACCCCAGAGCGAGCCCACAGTTCCCGGTACAAGTGGCGAGTAGCCCGCATAGGCCCCGGTTGCAAGGAAGATTATGAGCGGTCTTTTCATCCCGGTACGGTTAAAAGATGAAACGTCGCATACCGATGTTAACGAGGATGGCGATGCTTATGAGTGATGTAAGCAGAAATGAACCGCCGTAGCTTAAAAAGGGCAGTG
This sequence comes from Deltaproteobacteria bacterium, assembly GCA_030594025.1. Lineage (GTDB taxonomy): Bacteria > Desulfobacterota > GWC2-55-46 > GWC2-55-46 > JAUVFY01 > JAUVFY01. Next base: position 4,553 of record JAUVFY010000004.1, read on the forward strand.
GGACGCCCACCACGGGTAAAAGCCCCGAAGTCATCCCTAGATTTATTACCGCGTGCAAGAAAAGCATCGAGGTCAACCCGAGGGCGACCAGAAAGCCGAACCTGTCCTTGGAGTTTTTGGCGGTATTGAGCCCGCGCAATATCAGTATCAGGAAAAGGGCAAGCACCGTAAAGGAGCCCACAATACCCCATTCCTCGGCCACTATGGGGAATATAAAGTCTGTGTAGTGTTCCGGGAGGAACATGAGGCTGCCCTGGGTCCCCTTTGTAAAGCCCTTGCCCAGGAGCCCCCCGGAGCCTATCGCGATCTTCGATTGCAGCACGTGGTAGCCGGATCCCAGTGGGTCAGAGGCGGGGTCCAGAAAGCTCAAAAGCCTAGCCTTCTGGTAGTGTTTAAGTGACATCCAGCCCAGGGGGATGGCCGGGGTAAAGGCCAGTACCAGACCCATAATGGTCCTCATTCTTACCTTTACCGTTAGCATCATGGAGCAGAATATAAGAAAGAATATGAGAGCTGTGCCGAGGTCCGGCCCCTTGACCACCAGGAAAAAGGGTATCAAGAGCAATATGACCGGTATTACAAGCCCCTTTAAATCCAGGCCCTTGCGGGGTATATTCCTTGTGCTCAGGTACCTTGCAAGGGCGACGATGAAGGCGATCTTTGCGAACTCCGAGGGCTGAAAGGTTACAAACCCCAGTGACAGCCACCTCTTTGCACCGGCCACGGGATGGCCCAGAAGGAGCGTTACAACGAGCAGCAGTACCGCAAAGCCGAATATGTGATAGGCGAACCGTCCGAGAAGAGAGTAGTCCACGACTATAACCAGTAGCATTAAGGCTGCTCCTATCGAAAGCCACCAGAGCTGCTTCTGGTAGACGTAAGGCACATGGTTATGCGTAGCGCTGTAGATGCTCGCAAGCCCCACGAGGGCAAGCGATACGGTAACCATCAGAATGAGCCAGTCTATATGTGCAAAAAGCCGTCTGTCAATCATGTTTCTCTCCCAGCTTAGCCACTACCTTCGGCTCCTCCGGCTCTTCTTTCAAGTATGTCCTGAAAAGCTTAAGTGCAACCGGTGCCGCCGCGCTTGAGCCGAAGCCCCCGTGTTCCACAACGACCGCAATAGCTATCCTGGGGTCGTCATACGGTGCAAACCCCACGAACCAGGCATGGTCGCGGAGCTTATAGGGCTGGTCTTCGACATTTTTAGACCTCTCTATCATCTTTACCACCTGCGCGGTACCGGTCTTTCCGGCTATCTTCAGCCCGGCCCTTTTCATCCACCCGGCGGTACCTCCCTTTTCGGCAATAACCCCCTTAAGGGCGCCTTTAAGAAGTTCGAGCGTCTGTTTCGAGACCATGACATGAGAGTTTTCCTCAGACGAAATTTTTTTAATTACTTTACCTTCGGGGCTCTCTATCCCGATGGTGAGTTGCGGGGTATAGAGCTTGCCGCCGTTGGCTATGGCAGCATAGGCGTTTAATAATTGCAAAGGTGTGGTGAGCAGGAACCCCTGACCCACGGCTACACTTAACGTCTCACCCCTGTACCACGGTTGACCGTAAACACTTCTCTTCCATGCATCCGAGGGCACGATGCCTGATTTTTCGTTCATTAGATTTATCCCCGTTTTCCTTCCCAGGCCGAAGTTGCCGGCATAACGGGCGACCTTTTCGATTCCCACCTCAAGCCCCACCTGGTAGAAGAAGGTGTCCGCCGACTCAACAATCGCTCTGTGTACCGAGATTTTTCCGTGTCCTTCTTCTTTCCAGTCCCGGTAGGCCCTTCCCGCGAACCAGAAAGAAGGCCCCGCGTATATCTTCGTCGTGGGCCTTATGACTTTTTCCTCAAGGGCGGCCGCCGCGGTTATGACCTTGAAAGTGGATGCAGGCGGGTACAGGCCCTGTATTGCCCTGTTCGTGAGGACCTTCAGGGGGTGATCCCTGATGGCCTCCCAGTTTTCCTTCGAGATACCGGTGGTCAGAAGATTGGGGTCGAAAGAAGGGGTGCTTACCATGGCAAGGACCTGGCCGTTTCGGGGATCGATGGCCACAACCGCCCCGGTCTTGTCCTTCATGGCCTCCCAGGCCGCAAGCTGTGTAGAAATGTCTATGGAGAGGCGTACGTTGTTTCCGGGGTATGGGGGGATGCTTTTTATGGTATTTATCACACTGCCGTTCGCATCCACCTCGACCTGTTTTCCTCCGTCAACGCCCCTCAGGAAATGTTCGAGCGACACCTCGACGCCGTATTTACCAACGCTGTCGCCCGGGCCGTAAGGCTTGCCGTCGTTACCTTCGTTAAATCTCTTTATCTCTCGGCTGTTTATCTCCCCGAGGTAACCTATGAGGTGGGCGGTAATCTCCTTGTAGGGATAGTGTCTCTTCGGGCCCACCTCAAGAAGTATCCCCGGCAGCTCGAACTTGAAGCTCTCCATCATGGACATCTCCTCCCAGGTGAGGTCCTCTTTAAGCTTTACGGGCTGGAAGGGGGGACGACCGGTGGAGTTTTCTATCTTCTCCTCGATGGTCAGGGCATCTATTTGAACGAGCCTGGAGATGGTCTGTTTGGTCTTTTCCCAGTCCTTGACGTCCTCGGGAACTATGTACAGGTCAAAGCCGGGGCGGTTTTCTGCAAGCCTCACGCCGTTTCTGTCCGATATGAGCCCTCGCGGCGCCGGGGTACTTACAAGACGTATACGGTTGTTTTGAGACAGTTCCTTGAAGTATGGGCCTTGCATGACCTGGAGGTACCAGAACCTGAATACCAGAACAAGGAACGCGAAAAGGACGAAACCAGCTACAACGGGCAGCCTGTCCTTGAGTTCCTTAGGTTCTTTATCCCCCATGTAATATTTCACGGTATACCACCTTTCGGTGCATGAGGTGCCTTAGACAGATTCAGCCAGGAAAAAACTGAGATAACGGCCGGTGCGAATAACCCCGTAAGCAAGACCGCCGGAAGGACGTACGCTAGAAACGGGATATGGGTGTTAAAGGAGCTGAGTATTATATATGCGGCTGTGAATTTTAAAAGCGCCATTACTGTCGCCCCTAAGGCCATCATGCCGGCGGTGGAGAAGTGTACCTTCTTGCTTAAAAGGTGCACAAGGGCGAAAACAAAGACGAGCGACAGGGAAGTGGAGCCGATTACTGCACCGCTGAATACGTCGTCAATGTATCCGAGCACAAAGCTTAAAACAACCCCCGCCAAAGAGGGCCTCGCGTATGCTATGTAAAATACTATTATAATGGGAAGGTCCGGCAGCGGGAGCCCCTCAAAAAGTGTGCTCTTCAGTGCCAGGAAAAAAAGGGTAATGGGAAGGAATATCAGGAAGTCTCGCATAGGTGTTTCTAAAGGTTTTTGGCCATGAGCTTGATTCTCTTTTATCTCAAAGTTTTATCCTTTGTTGTCACCGGGTACCCGTTGTCAGTAACTATAAGGACCTCTTCTAGCTTTTTAAGGTTAGCACCCGGCTTTACCTCTATGTAGTTGAAGAAGTTGTCTTCGCCCTTTTCCACGGCCCTTACCTCACCCACCAGCAACCCCTTCGGGAATATGCCCGAGTGTCCCGCCGTTACCACCCGGGCGCCCACCTGGACGTCTTCGAGAAGCCTTACGTACTTGAGTATAAGCCCCCCGGTACCGTTACCTTCCACAACACCCTTGACCCTTGTGCGCTGAAGGATTACGTCAATATTAGACCTCGGGTCGTTAAGGAGAAGCGCCGTTGACGTGTGCCTTGAAACCTCGACAACCCTTCCCACAACCCCGTCGGGGCTTAATAGCGGCATGTCCACGTTGATACCGTCTTTGGTGCCTTTGTTGAGTTTGACCGTCCGGATCCATCCGGCGCCCCTGTTAAAACCGAGGATGCCGGCGGCAACGGTCGAAAATGGAGCGCTTTCCTTGAAGGCGAGGAGTTCTTTTAACCTCATGTTCAACCAGAGCTCTTCTTTAAGCTTGTTGTTCTCTTCAACAAGCCTGTTGACGTCCTTTCTCAACGCCTCGTTCTCCTGGTTAACTTCCACGAGGTAGACGTAGCCCTGCCACAGTTCTTTAAAGGAGTTTTTTGTTTGGAGGATTGCGCTCTGGACGGGGGCTACGGTTAAATCGAGGAGACCTTTGACTAATACCGTCCCCCCTGTGCCCTTTCTGTCAGCTGAGGCAAGATGCAAAGAAAAGAGACACAGGAGCAAAGAGGCTATTATTATCTGGTGTCTCTTGAGTAAGGTGATCATCTTCAGCTAGGTATGGTCACTTCTTTAAGTAGTTTCATCTCGCCAAGGACCTTGCCCGCGCCCTTGACCACGCAGGTCAACGGGTCTTCGGCGATCGTGACCGGGAGTTTGGTTTCGTCCCGGAGAATCACGTCTATGTTCTTCAAAAGCGACCCGCCTCCGGCAAGTACAACCCCCTTGTCTACCATGTCCGCTGCCAGCTCGGGGGGAGTAGTCTCCAGGACCTGTTTTACCGCCTCGATAATCGCGTTTATTGGCTCGTTCAGGGCCTCCCTTATCTCACCCGCCTCTATGGTAATCGTAGCGGGGATGCCTGTTACGAGGTTAGAGCCCTTAATCTCTATCGTCCTGTGCTCTTCCTCAGGTGTTGTAAGGCCCAGCGTCATCTTTATCGTTTCGGCGATACTACTGCCTATCGACAGGTTGTACTTCCTCTTTATGTATTGAACTATCACCTCGTCGAACCTATCTCCGCCGATGCGTATGGATTTTGACCTGACCACCCCGGCAAGGGATATCACGGCTATCTCGCAGGTGCCGCCCCCTATATCGACTATCATGTTGCCCGACGGTTCGGTAATGGGGAGCCCGGCCCCTATGGCCGCGGCCATAGGTTCTTCTATAAGATATACCTCCGACGCGCCGGCGGAATAAGCCGTTTCCTTTACGGCCCTTTTTTCGACCTGGGTGATGCCTGAGGGCACGCCCACGATTATTCTTGGTCTTACCAGAAGCCGCCTGTTGTGGACCTTGGCTATGAAATACTTGAGCATCTCCTCGGTAGTTTCGAAATCAGCTATGACGCCGTCCTTCAAGGGCCTTATGGCCAGAATATTGCCGGGGGTCTTACCGAGCATGGCCTTGGCCTCAGTGCCCACGGCCAGGACCCTTCTGCCCTTGCCGTCCTTTTTTATGGCCACAACGGAGGGTTCGTTCGTAACTATGCCCTTGCCCTTTACGTAAATGAGGGTACTGGCTGTACCGAGGTCTATTGCGAGGTCGTTGGAAAAAAGCCCGAGGATGTAATTAATCATAGTTTCACCCGAATCTGCTAATTATACAATTCTAACAGAAAAACGGAACTTTTGGCAAGGGGAAAATTTAGCAAAATAGTTGAATTTATAAAGAAATTTTATTACCATACATTAATTCACGAAACTGTGACTCTCCCAGCCGGGAGATGGAGTAAAAATTTCAATGACCGGAGGTATTTGATGCTTGAACTTATAAGGAAAAGACGCCGCTCCTTGCTTATACTCATGTTCTTTTTCGCCATTATCGTAGTTTTCGTCTTCTGGGGTGTGGGGCCTGCTCCCCAGAGGGGTGCCGAGTCCCAGGTCGTTGCAAGGGTGGACGGAGAGATTATAACAACAGAGGAGTATGGAAACCTCTACCGCAGGCAGATCGATTCCTACAGGGACACCCTGGGCGAAAGGTTTTCTGAAGAGCTCCTGGAAACGCTCAATCTAAGGCAGAGGACCATTGACACGCTCATAAACCAGGTACTTGTGCTGAAGGAGGGCCAAGCTCAGGGCATAAAGGTAACCAAGAAGGAGGTCCAGGACACCATCCTTGCGATGCCCGCTTTTCAAAGAGACGGTGTCTTTGACAGGGGCCTCTATTTCGCCGTCCTTCAAAGAAACCGCATAAGGCCTGACGAGTTCGAAAAAAGCGCTGAGAATGATATCCGCGCACAGAAGGTCCGGGGGCTTGTCATAAAGGACGTGGCCGTTACTGACAAGGAGCTCAGGGAGGCATTTACAAGGGATTTCAGGAAGATATCCCTCGAGTACCTTGTAATCGGTGCGGACCTTTTCACCGACATCGTAGAGGTCACCGAAGAGGAGGCAAGGCAGTATCTCGAAACAAACAGCCCAGCTTTTACGGAACCAACAAGGATAAAGGCCTTTTATGCAGATGTGAAGTTCGGTGAACTGGCCGGAGAGATAGAGGTGACGGAAGAGGCGGTAAAGAACTATTATGAGAGGTTCGCAACCGAGTTTCAGACCACAGACGAGGTAAAGGCAAGGCACATACTGATAAGGCCCGATGTGGGTATTGAGGACGCCGCAGAGGCAAAGGAAAAGGCAAGGATGAAGGCCCGGGAGATACTCGATATGGTCAAGGCCGGGGTGGATTTCTCGGAGCTCGCCAAGACGCATTCCCAGGATACGGGCTCTGCAGCACGCGCGGGGGATCTCGGCTACTTCGCAAGGGGGGTCATGGTAAGGCCCTTCGAAGAGGCCGCGTTTAAACTCGCCGTCGGCGAGGTGAGCGGTATCGTTGAGACCATGTACGGCTTTCACATTATCAAGGTTGAGGACATTAAGAAAGCACGGACACTGAGCTTAGAGGAGGCGGCGGAAAAGATTAAGGAGCAGCTCTCCGAGCGGGGAGCCATAAAGGTGGGCTGGGAGAAGATGACGGAACTCAGAAGGGTCTTCCAGGAGACCGGGGCTCTCGAGGAGTTAAAAGCTGCTGCATCCCGCGAGGGCATAAAGGCCTCTGAAACGGGTCTCTTCTCGGAAGCCGACCTTAACGTCGAGATTGCGGCGAACCCCACGCTCAAGACCACCGCTTTCCTTCTGGACAAGGGCGAGGTGAGCGGAGTACTTGAAGTCTCCGGGGGGCTTTACTTAATCAAGGTGCTTGAAAGGGTTGAGGAACACGTCCCTCCGTACGAGGATATTTCCGAGCGGGTAAAGCAGACACTTAAAAGGGAGAAGGCGACCGAATTGGCTGAAGACAAGGCCGGGGAGTTCTTAGAGAGGCTTAAACAAGGCGAAGAACTCGAAGGCCTTGCAAAAAAGGAGAACCATACGGTATCTGAATCAGGCCTTTTCAGTAAAAAAGACGGAGTTATCCCGGATATCGGCATTTTCGTCGGCAATAACGACGCACTTTTTGAACTGAAAAAGGACGCCCCTTACTTCAGCGAGGTGCTTCCCCGGGGCGATAGCTTCTATATCCTTAAGCTCAAGGATTCCGAGGAGGCCGACAAAGGCCAGTTCGAAGGGGAAAAAGAAAGGCTCAGGACCGCCATCCTCTCCGACAAGCAGCAAAAGGCCTTAAGCGAATGGATAGATGAGCTCAGAGCCAGGGCTAAAATCACCATAAACGAGGAACTCTTATAAGAGGACGAGACTGATATGAGACTATCCAGTATGCTTTTGCCAACCCTCAGGGAGTCGCCCGCCGACGCGGAGGTCGTAAGCCACAAGCTCATGGTGAGGGCGGGGCTTATAAGGAAGGTGGCCGCCGGCATATATAACCTTCTTCCCCTGGGGCTCAGGGTCATACAGAAGGTTGAAGGTATCGTAAGAGAGGAGATGAACCGGGCGGGGGCCCAGGAGGTCTTGATGCCTTTCGTCCTGCCGGCGGAACTCTGGCGGGAGAGCGGCAGGTGGGACGTATATGGCAAGGAACTTTTAAGGTTCAAGGACCGCCACGGCCGGGACTTCTGCCTGGGACCCACCCACGAGGAGGGCATAACCGACATGGTTCGCGGTGAGGTGCGCTCTTACAGGGACCTGCCCGTCAACCTCTACCAGATCCAGACCAAGTTCCGAGACGAGATACGTCCCAGGTTCGGGCTTATGAGGGGAAGGGAATTCATGATGAAGGACGCATACTCCTTCCACGCAACCGACGAGAGCGCTGAGGAGGAGTACCAAAACATGTTCGATACCTACAGCCGGATATTCAAAAGATGCGGCCTTGCCTTTTGTGCCGTCGAGGCTGAGACCGGCCCCATAGGAGGTTCTTTTTCCCATGAGTTCATGGTTCTTGCCGATACCGGTGAGGACGCGATCGTTAACTGCTCGAAGTGCGACTACGCGGCGAACGTCGAGAGGGCGGAGATAAAGGGGCCCGAGGGGAAACCCCTAAGAAAGGAAAAACAAGAACCGCTGAAAAAGGTCTCCACACCGGGGATGAAGAGTGTCGAAGAGGTTAGCTCCTTTTTGAAGGTCGAACCCTCCAGGCTTATAAAAACTCTCATTTACGAAACAGACAAGGGCATAGTGGCGGCCCTTGTGAGGGGGGATTTCGAGATCAACGAGGCGAAGCTCAGAAGGATGCTCGCAGTAGAATTTGTCCGTCTTGCGGAAGAAGAGACGATCGAAAAAATAACGGGCGCACCCATGGGTTTTGCCGGCCCTGTGGGCCTGGGGATTGAAATAGCCGCCGACTTCAGCGTAAAGGACATGGAAAACGGGGTTACCGGGGCTAACGAGGCCGACGCACACCTTACGAGTGTAAACCCCGAGAGGGATTTTAAGGCCCTTTACGGAGATATAAGGACCGCGGTGGAGGGTGACCCTTGCCCCAGGTGTTCATCCCCACTTAAGCTTAGGCGGGGCATAGAGGTCGGCCATATATTCAAGCTGGGCACCAAGTACAGCGAATCAATGGGCGCCACGTTCCTCGATGAGAAAGGAAAAGAGAGGCCCATGATAATGGGCTGCTACGGAATAGGCATAGGAAGGACCGCTGCCGCGGCCATCGAACAGAACCATGACGAAAACGGCATAATCTGGCCTATTCCATTGGCCCCCTTTGACTGCGAGATATTGCCCGTAAACGTAAACGACCCGGAGACATTGAAGACCGCCGAGTCCCTTTACGTCTCCCTGGGCGAAAAAGGTATGGAGGTCCTCCTTGACGACCGGGACGAAAGGGCCGGGGTCAAGTTCAAAGACGCAGACCTTATAGGCATCCCCGTAAGGGTTACCGTGAGTTCAAGGACCCTGGAAGAGGGTTCCGTGGAGGTTAAGCAAAGAAGGGCAGCCGACAAAAGGCTCGTTAAAGTAGGGGATGCAGCCGGCGAGGTCGAGAGGTTGTTGAAGAACGACTGAATTGGGGCTACAATTGAATTAAAGGACATTCCTTGCCCGGACCCGTCCGGACCGGTAAGTCGGATCTTTTCTTATCCCTCAGCATTATAAAAGGCACTTGGCCTATATTATGAAGTCCGCTATAGTACCGCTTTTCTTATCTTTGGCCATCATTTCTTCGACCGCTCATGCACTGGAGGAACCCATTTCAATAGAGGATATCGCAAGGAAAAAACTGCATCACCTCGAAGACGGCAGTTTCTTCAACCCATGGTGCACAGACTGCAACAGAAGTTTTCTCGATTACCTCAAGTGGCGTCTGTCCACGAACGCATTCCGCGAAGAAAGAAAAAAGAACGTAGAGCTCCGGGTGGTAAGACCCGACTTCAAAGCGCTCGACGAACGGGGCGGTGATTACATCGTATGGCTCGGTCATGCATCGGTTTTTATGAGGATAGGAGGAAAGACCGTAATAACAGACCCTGTTTTCTGGGACGTAAACTTCCTTTTAAGGAGGGTGACCCCTTTTCCCGTCGAGCCCGAAAGGCTTCCCCGCATAGACTATGTACTCATCTCCCACGGCCACTACGACCACCTGAATACCAGGTCAATAGAGTTTTTGAAGCAAAGGTTCGACCCGACTTTTATAACAGGCCCTGGCTATGAAGAATATCTCAGTTCAATAGGGATATCGAAGCGCCTGGCGCTTGACTGGTGGGAAAGCCACGTTAACGGGGAGATGAAGATCACGTCGCTGCCTGTCCAGCACTGGTCGAAAAGGGGGCTCTTCGACACAAACAGGATGCTCTGGTCGAGTTTCTTGGTCGAAAGTCATGGCGTGAAGTATTACTGGGTCGGGGACTCGGGTTATTTCAGGGGTTTTAGAGAAGTGGGCGAGAAGTTCGGCCCCATAGACGTTTTACTCGTTACCATAGGCCACTACGAGCCGCGGTGGTTTATGAAACAAAACCATGCAAACCCGGAAGAGGCGTTAGAGATCGCAAAGGACGTCAGGGCAAAGACCTTTATCCCGATACACTGGGGGACATTCGATTTAACGGATGAACCCTTGTGGTACCCCATAGAACGCCTGAAGGAGGTCTATAGGGCCGGCGAGGGACCTGTGCTTGAAATTCTGGACCAGGGGGGACACTTTTATAGTAGCAGCCCGGAAGATAAAGGGACACTTAAATGAAGATATTTGCCGACAGGAAGGAGGCCGGCACCGAGCTTGCGTCAAGGTTGAAAAGTTACAAGGACGCCGAAGGGGTCATCGTGCTCGCGTTACCCAGGGGAGGGGTTGTTACCGGAAGGGAGGTGGCCTCTTACCTCAACTGTTACCTCGATGTAATCATCATAAGGAAAATAGGCTATCCCGGGCAGCCCGAGTTTGCCATAGGGGCGGTCTCGGAGACGGGCACCGTTGTCTTGAACGAGCAGGTGATTTCCACTTACGGTGTTTCAAACGAATACATTGAAGAAGAGGTCTCCGGGCAGAAAGAGGAGGTCGAAAGAAGGGTCGCTCTGTACAGGAAAGGCAAAAGATTGCCCGATTTGAAAGATAAAACCATCGTACTCATAGATGACGGTGTGGCCACAGGTGCTTCTATGAAGGCCGCCATATCGACATTGAAGGAAGAGGGTATTAAAAAACTCATTGTGGCGGTCCCCGTGGCCCCACCTTCGACCGTTATGGAACTCGAAGAGCTGGTGGACGAACTTATATGCCTTGAGACACCGGCGGACTTCATGGCCGTCGGTGCCTATTACCGTGACTTCACGCAGGTTACCGACGATGAAGTGATAGAGGTGCTCGGAGGTGGGTAGCCTCATTGAAGAAAGCTCCTTAAGGGACAGGGTCTTTGTTTTCAGGGACAGGCCCGAGGCGGCCGCTCTACTTGCGCGAAAGCTTGCCGATTGCGGGGTTACAGAGGACCACAACCCTATCGTCCTTGCCGTGCCTTCAGGCGGAGTCCCAATCGCATCCGGGATAGCCAGGGTCCTGGGAGTTGATGTTGACCTTATAATAGTAAGGAAAGTACAGATGCCGGGAAACCCCGAGGCCGGAATAGGTGCCATGGGGCCTGAAGGCACGGTGATTTTAAACGAGACACTTATACAGAGACTCGGTCTTACGGAAGAAGAGATTCAGTGCGAGATAGAAAAAACAAGGCGAGTACTTAAAAAGCGCGAGGAGCTTTTCAGGGGCTCAAGGCCCTTCCCGGCCTTAGATGGCAGGGTAGTTATAATTACAGACGACGGCCTTGCGTCCGGATATACTATGCTCTCGGCCGTGGAATTCATAAAAAAGCGCTCTCCCCGGACTCTCGTTGTAGCCGTGCCCACGGCCCCGAAAAATACGGTTGATCTGGTCCTGCCTGAGGTCGACGAGTTCGTATGCCTTAACGTAAGGGGAGGGTTCAGTTTTGCGGTAGCGAGCGCCTACGAGAACTGGTATGACCTCGGAGACGACGAGGTCATATCTATCTTGAATGAGATGAAGCTTCGTTGACGGTCTTCTGGTGGATTAAATTTAGAAATTGGGTAAAAAAACTTGAAATTCCAGCAAATAAGGGGGAAACTTTATTTAGCCTATAAAAAAGGAGGGCAATTGTTATGAAGCGATGGACCCCTCGGATTTCCATATATTTAATCGGTATCTCAGGCCTTATCATTTCAGGAGTTTTTTGCTCGAATGTCTGGGGTGGTGAGCCCACGGGTTTAGCTACAGTTACGGCCGACACGTTGGCCGTATACTCCCGGATGTCAACCGAAAGCAGCGTAGTTAAGACCCTCAAAAAGGGCGAAGTGGTTATAATAGAGTTTGAGATAGAACGCTCCGATGGGGCATGGTGCAGTATAACCGAAGAGGGCCAGGCCGAGAGCATAGGTAACGTACAGTGCGAACACCTGGAGCCAAGAGAGCCTGCCATAAGATGGGTGGCACCCGAAAAACCTATTATGGTTCCGCCCGTGCCAGCCCCGACAGAACCAGTATCGGAATTGAGCGAACTGGTAGAAAAGGCTACTGAGCTTTTTAAAGAGGGACAGAACGAAGACGCGGCCAGGACTGTAGAGGAAGTGCTCAAGGCTTTAAAGGAGGTAACCGGTGAGGAAGGCCCCGTGGTTTCAAAATCCTTGAACAATCTCGCTGAACTTTTAAGCTCCCGGGGCGAATACGCCCGGGCAGAGGATCTTAACAAGATGGCCCTCGAGATATCCGAAGAGGCGCTCGGTCCAAACCATCTCGATGTGGCCGCAGCCCTGGACCATCTGGCAAAACTTTACCGCGTCCAAGGCAAGTACAAGGAAGCTATGCCCCTTTACAGCCGGGCCCTTGATATAAGGGAAAAGACCCTCAGCCCCTACCATCCGGACCTGGGGAGGTCTTTGAGCAATCTAGCGGGTGTTTATAAGGACTATGAGCTCTATGACCGGGCCGAGCCCCTTTACAAGAGGGCCCTCGAGATATCGAAAACGAACTTCCTGTCAGACGATCCAGAAATAGCAGCGTCACTCAGCAATCTGGCTTCTCTTTACGGAGCACAGAGAAAATTCAGCGAGGCCGAGCCCCTTTACGAGCGGGCCCTTGAGATAAGGGAAAAGGCCTTAGGCACTTACCACCCCAATGTGGCCACATCAGTCCACGATCTGGCATTAGTTAACCATGCTATGCAAGAATTCGAAAAAGCCGAGGGTCTTTACTCCAGGGCCCTCGATATAACGGAAAAGGTCCTCGGCCCGGACCATCCTCAAGTGGCGGATATTCTGGAGAATATGGCACGGCTTTATAGAAGATGGGCGGATTCAAAACTTTTTATACATCTGAGCCCGTGGGAAAAGAGGGATAGAGCAAGAGAACTCGATGAACGCGCTAAAAAGATTCGTTCACAGAAAAAGTAATAATTATTTTTAACTTTTGCGTGTAACCATATGAAAATAAAATAGTTTTTTATTATAACAACGGTGCCACTATCTCCCGGCCTCTTTGCTCACGGCTTTGTTTTACAAAGACCCACTTTTTTATGATTTGACCCGCCCGGAAAGTCTTTTCAAGGCCCTTTTATTCCCTTCCGAACCTCCTCATAAAATTCCGCCTTAAGCCCGAAAATGTTTCTGCCACGGGCTTTAGTTTTAATAATTGGACAGCCTCAGGCGGTTTAGTTTGAAAAATGCCACGTTATATGTTAAAAAAATTTATTAATTTTCGAGGAACCTTACCCTCGAGGCAGGTTTATGACCGAAAGATATAACCCGAAAAATATCGAACAGAAGTGGCAGAAGCTCTGGGAGGAAAAAGGAGCCTTCAAGGGGGCAGAAGACCACGCCAAGGAAAAATACTATGTTCTTGAGATGTTCCCCTATCCTTCTGGCAAGATCCACATGGGCCACGTGAGGAACTACTCCATAGGGGACGTCATCGCCAGGTTCCTTATGATGAGGGGAAAGAAGGTCCTTCACCCCATGGGTTGGGACTCTTTCGGGCTTCCCGCAGAGAATGCGGCCATAGAGCATGGCATTCATCCGGCCTTGTGGACCCATGAGAATATCGACTTCATGAGGAGCCAGCTTAAGAGGATGGGGCTGAGCTACGATTGGGACCGCGAGGTTTCAACGTCAAGTCCCGAGTATTACCGCTGGAACCAGTGGATATTCCTGAGGCTCCTGGAAAAGGACCTGGCTTACAAGAAAAGTTCTTCAGTGAACTTTTGCCCCAGCTGCTCAACTGTACTTGCAAACGAGCAGGTCGAGGAAGGGCGCTGCTGGAGGTGCGAGTCCGTGGTCGAGGAAAAGGAGCTCGAGCAGTGGTTCTTAAAGATAACAGAGTACGCGGAAGAACTCCTCGAACACACCTATAAGCTCCCGGGCTGGCCCGAAAGGGTGTTAATTATGCAGCGTAACTGGATAGGGAAAAGCGTAGGCGCAGAGGTAAGTTTTCCTGTTTCGGACTCAGAAGAGGTGATAAAGATATTTACCACAAGGCCAGACACCCTCTTTGGGGTGACCTTCATGAGCCTTGCCCCGCAGCACCCCCTTGTCGAAAGGATAACTTCTGCCGATAGGTTAGAAGGGGTCAGAAGGTTCGTTGAGAAGGCCAAGGCTGAGGATAGAAGAAGTATAGAGGAGGGGGTCCTTGTAAAGGAAGGGATATTTACGGGCACCTACTGCATAAACCCCCTTACCGGGGAAAGGGTTCCCGTGTATGTTGCGAACTTCGTCCTCATGGAGTACGGTACCGGTGCGGTCATGGCCGTTCCGGCCCACGACCAGAGGGACTTTGAGTTCGCAAGGGCGTACGAGCTTCCCGTAAAGGTCGTCATAACCCCCTCGGGGGAAAAGCTCGACCCCGATACAATGGAATGTGCCTACGTGGAGGAGGGTATAATGGTAAACTCGCCTCCCTTTGACGGTATGAAGAACACGGAGGCCATGGAAGCGATAACAGAACTCCTCGATGAAAAGGGTCTCGGTAAAAAGAGCGTAACCTACAAGCTCAGGGACTGGGGGATATCGCGTCAGAGGTACTGGGGCTGCCCCATACCGGTGGTCTACTGCGAGGCCTGCGGAACAGTGCCCGTTCCTTACGAGGAGTTGCCGGTGATACTGCCCGAGGATGTAAAGTTTACCGGCCGTGAGCTTTCGCCGCTTCAGTCCGCGTCTGATTTCGTTAATACGAAGTGTCCCGGCTGCGGAGGGCCCGCAAGGCGTGAAACGGACACCATGGACACCTTCGTCGACTCTTCCTGGTATTTCTTAAGGTACGTCTCTCCAAAAGAAGAAAAGTTACCCTTTAATGAGACCGATGCCAGGTACTGGATGCCCGTGGACCAGTACATAGGTGGTATCGAGCATGCGGTCATGCATCTTCTCTACGCCCGGTTCTTTACCAAGGCCATGAGGGACCTTGGGCTCCTTTCGGCGGACGAGCCCTTTAAGAACCTCCTTACCCAGGGGATGGTGTGCATGGAGACGCTCAAGTGTCCTGAACACGGCTATCTCCTTCCGGAGGAGACCGCAGAGGGAAAGTGCAGTACCTGCGGGAAGCCGGTTGAAGCCGGGGCGGTCGAGAAGATGAGTAAATCGAAGAAAAACACTATTGACCCTGACTGGATAATCGAAAAATACGGCGCCGACACAACCCGGCTTTTTTCCCTTTTTGCCGCCCCGCTGGAAAGGGACCTTGACTGGAGCGAAGAGGGGGTCGAGGGCTCTTACAGGTTCCTGGGAAGGGTCTGGCGGTTGGTGATTGATAATCTTGATCTTATAAAGGATTGCGAACCCTATAAGGGGGAAGAGCCCTCGACCGGCGTTTTAAAGGACATCCACCGTAAGACCCACACAACGATAAAAAAGGTTACCGAGGACATTCAGCATAGGTTCCACTTCAATACCGCCATAAGCGCGATAATGGAGCTTACGAACAGGCTCTATCAATGGGAGGATGGGGAGGATGAAAACAAAGATCCCCTTGCGAAGAAGGTGTTAAGGGAGGCCCTGGAGGCCATAGTGCTTCTTCTCTCTCCCTTTGCCCCTCACGTAACGGAAGAGCTCTGGCAGAGGCTGGGAAACAAAACCCCTCTTTACCAGACCCCCTGGCCCGGGTTCAGCCCCGATGCCCTTACCACCGAGGAGGTCCTCATAGTGGTGCAGGTTAACGGTAAGGTCAGGTCCAGGGTAAACGTGCCCGCCGGCTCTGGGCGGGAAGTGGTCGAAGGGGTTGCCATGAAGGA
>JAUVFY010000241.1 GCA_030594025.1 Deltaproteobacteria bacterium
TACACTCGACCAGCCCAGGGTAAATACCTTTTCCACACCCGTGATCGAGGATTTTATCGGGGCCCTTGAAATGCTCAAAACAAAAAACGAAGTGAAGGTCCTCGTAATAACCGGGGAAGGTAAGACCTTTCTTGCCGGGGCCGATATAAAGGAGTTATCTGGGTTCGGCCCGGAGGATGCGAAGAGGTTCGCAGAGCTGATTCACAGCTCACTTGAGCTCGTAGAAGCATTCCCAAGGCCCGTAATAGCCGCGGTAAACGGTTTTGCCCTCGGAGGGGGCTGCGAGCTTGTGCTCGCCTGTGACATCGTCATAGCGTCCGAAGCGGCAGTCTTCGGCCAGCCGGAGATAAATATCGGCATCATACCAGGGGCCGGAGGCACGCAGAGACTCCCCCCCAGGGTAGGCAGAATGAGGGCAAAGGAGCTTATCTTTACCGGAAGGATGGTCCCGGCCAATGAGGCCCTGGCCATGGGGTTGATAAACAAGGTGGTACCCGGGGAAAAGCTCCTCGAAGAGGCCATAGAATTGGCAAGGGTAATCGCCTCGAAGCCCGTCCAATGCATCGAGAGGTGTAAGACCCTCATAGATTCCGGCACACCGGCGAAGGAGATAGAGGCCTTCGCCCGGATGTTTACCTACGAGGACCGGAAAAGGCTCATGGGGGATTTTTTAAAGAAGAAGAGGTGAGAAATGGTAGATGTCGTTATAGTAAGCGCCCTGAGAACTCCGGTGGGCAGGCTCCTGGGAAGGTTTTCGCCTTTGAGTGCGCCAGAGCTCGCCTCCCTGCTAATAAAGGAGATTATAAAGAGGACCGGTATAAAACGCTCCCTGGTCGATGAGGTCATACTGGGTAACGTAATATCGGCCGGGGTGGGGCAGAACCCCGCAAGGCAGGCCGCGGTCCTTTCTGGGCTCCCCTATGGGGTATCGGCCCTTACGGTAAACATGGTCTGCGCATCGGGCCTGAGGGCCGTTGCATTGGGCGCCCAGGCCATAGCCCTCGGGGAGGCCGAGGTCGTTATCGCAGGGGGTATGGAGAGCATGAGTAACGCCCCGTTCCTTCTAAAGGACTTGAGGGCCGGGCGAAAGCACGGCGATACACTCCTCGTCGACTCTCTTATCCATGACGGCCTCCGGGACTGCTACTACGGGGCCGAGATGGGTAAGCTTTGCGAGCTCACGGTTAAAAAATACGGTATATCGAGAAAGAAGCAGGATGAGTTCGCGCTCGAGAGCCACAGGAAGGCCATGAGGGCGACCAGGCAGGGATTTTTAACCGATGAGATCGTACCCGTAAGGATAAAGAAAAACGATGTAACCTCAATGGTCGACTCAGACGAGACGATAAGATGGGATACGAGTTTGAAAAAACTCGCACGCCTTAGCCCCGTGTTTGAGAAGGGGGGCACGATAACCGCAGGGAACGCCCCGGGGTTGAACGATGCCGCGGCCTGTGTGCTCCTTATGTCCGGTGGAACTGCGAGGAGGCTCAAACTTAAACTAAATCCCATGGCCGAGATACTGGGCTACTCCACCGGGCACCTCGACCCCAAGTGGTTTACGATGGCCCCTGTCAAGTCCGTAAGGGACCTTTTGAAAAAAACGGGGCTCAAGATAGAGGATTTCGACCTCATAGAGGAAAACGAGGCCTTTTCAGCCCAGACTCTCGCGGTAATAAAGGAGCTCAAGCTCGACCCGAAAAAGGTAAACGTAAACGGAGGGGCAATAGCCTTCGGCCATCCCATAGGGGCGAGCGGGGCGCGGATCCTGGTAACCCTGGTCCACGCCCTTAAAAGGAGAGCCAAGAGGCTCGGGCTCGCAACGATATGTCTGGGCGGCGGAGGGGCCATGAGCATGGCCGTGAGGAGATTATAGCCGACCTGTGGAGGCAAAGGAGATAAAGAAGATAGGCGTTATAGGCGCCGGGACGATGGGAAGAGGTATAGCCCAGGTCCTCGCCCTTCACGACTACCCGGTGGTCCTCATAGACACCGAAGAGGGGTTTCTTAAAAGTGCCCTTGAAAAGGTAAAGCAAAGGACCGACCCGGAGCTCTGGGACAGGGTAAAAAGCCTGATTAAAACTTCCACAAGACTCGA
>JAUVFY010000100.1 GCA_030594025.1 Deltaproteobacteria bacterium
AAGACCGAGGGTAAGGCAGAAAAGCCCGTGCCGTCGGGGACACCGCAATAAGCTGCGGGGATTTTGCGAGCTCCCGTTACTTTAAAATCCCGCCCCCCTTAACACCACGAACGGTTCCGCCCTTTCTTATTAACCGGGTTTCTTAAGGACGCAGAAAAGGGCCTTTGGAAGTGGGCTGAGGGTCCCATGGTAGACCGTTTGCTCGATGGAAAGGATTTTAAACCGGGTTCTGAAAAGTCTTTTTATCTCATCCTGGGTAAACCGGTAAGGACCCCCCTTCATCTTTTCCAGGTGGCTGAAGCACTTTAAGAAAAGGTAACCCCCGGGTTTTATCAAGCCGTCTATTATCCCTACGTAATCCTTTCTCTTCCCGGGGGCTATAACGTGGAAGCAGCCGCGGTCGAATATGAAGTCGTATTCCTTCTCGAGCTTGGTCTCGAGTATATCATCCCGCCGGAACTCTACATCCAGGCCCCTTTTTTTCGCTTTCTTCAGGGCGTTCTTAACCGACGTCTCCGAGATGTCCGTTGCCGTGACATTAAAACCCCTGGCGGCGAGTGCCAGGGCCTGGGTGCCGGGACCCGTGCCCAGGTCCAGTGCGAACCCGTCCCGGATTTTATGCCTCTTCAACGCCCCTTCCAGGTCCGGGTCAATCGCCGGGTGGTACCAGGGCATGGACTCTACCTTCTCCTCCCGGTAATATTTTTCCCAGTCGGGGAATTCACGAATCTTCGCCACATTTTCCTCCCACGTCAGTATAACGGAAGCAAAAATTCAATGTCTTCAGCCATATAATAACATTAACCGAAACCGTTATAAATTCGTTTTTTCGCTTTTTTCTTTAAGGCCGGGCGCAGGCCAGAGTAGATGTGTTAGAATTTAGTTATGGGGATATTAAAAAGGAAGCTCGGAAGGACCGGGGTGGAAGTAACCATCCTGGGTCTCGGCGGAGAGGGGGTTCTCAGGACCTACGGGTACGAACGGGAGGCCTACGAGTTGATAAACAGGGCCATAGACCTGGGGGTCAATTACTTCGAATCGGCTCGGGCTTACTCAGGGAGCGAGTCTTATTACGGAGGTGCCTTAAAGGAGAGAAGAAAGGAGATCTTCCTTGCGAGCAAATCTCATGCAAAGGACATGAGGGGCGCAGAGGCTCACCTCGAAGAGACCCTGAGGAACATGAAGACCGACCACCTTGACCTTTGGCAGATACACGACGTAAGGACTCCCGCCGAACTGGAAGAGATCTTCGGCCCCCGGGGGGCCCTTTCTGCATTCGTAAGGGCGAAGGAGAAGGGCCTAGCGAGGTTCATCGGGGTCACGGGCCACCAGGACCCTTCGGTTCTAAGGCAGTGTATCGAGCGGTTCGACTTTGATACCGTGCTTTTACCGGTAAACCCCGCTGAGCCCGCCTACAGGGATTTTATTGAGGAGGTAATCCCCGTTGCCTCTTCTAAGGCAATGGGTATCGTGGGGATGAAGGTCTACATGAGGGGGCTTTTTTCGAGGCTCCCCGGGTTTACCACGATGGAGCCCTTTTTCCGGTTTGCCCTGTCCGAGCCCGTAACGAACGTTGTTATAGGGTGCGACGGGACGGACCAGTTAAACGAGAACGTGCGTTTTGCGGCCTCTTTCGAGCCCATGAGCCAGGGGGAGAAAAAGGAGTTAATTAAAAGGGTTTCCCATTATGCGCGCGAGCTCATGTATTACAAGGAGTGAGGGTTTAAAAGTTTTTACTTACGAAGGCCTGTCCAGAACATCTGCAACCGCCTTCCTCAGCTCATTTACCGGCACCGGGTGTACGAGGCACTTGAGGTTGTTTGCCCTGAAAAAGAGGCTGTCCCTTTCATCGATGCTGTCCGTGCAGAAGATTATCCGTTCGTTCATTTGCGGGTACAACTTGACGGCCTTTTTGTAGAATTCTATTCCGTCCATAACGGGCATTCTAACGCAGGCAATAATGGCCGCGTAGTAGTTTCGAGCGAGTTTTTTTAAAGCCTCCTCACCGTTCGCGACCACATCTACCCCACCCTCGTCTTTAAGGACGGCGGCAAAAAGGGACGCTATAGATTCCGAATTATGCACCACTAGGATGTTTTCCCGCCATACAGAGGAATAGCCCCTTATCCTTTCAACAAGCCCCTTTAGCGAGGGGTCGGATTCCAGGAACCTTTCTATGGACCTTTTATGCTGCTGTAACTTTGGTGCTACACGGGAGTATTTATGCGGGGCGTCCTTAACCGCGTTTATCGTGCACAGGAATATATCGTTCCACTCCGAGAACTCGACTGTGACCATGTGCTCGAAGAGGGCCCGCCTGGTAAGCTTTTTCCCGTCCAGAGCCCTTTCAAGGGAGGTGAAGGGATCTTCTATCTTTTTTTTTGTTTCGCCATCGAGGGTAATAAAGAAGGGGAGTTGGATTTTGTCTTTCAGGCGTTCGGCGATA
Organism: Deltaproteobacteria bacterium; assembly: GCA_030594025.1. Classification (GTDB taxonomy): domain Bacteria; phylum Desulfobacterota; class GWC2-55-46; order GWC2-55-46; family JAUVFY01; genus JAUVFY01. Next base: position 2,447 of record JAUVFY010000100.1, read on the forward strand.
TCGCGGATGATCTCAAGATGGTCTTCTTCAGCCTCTGCCAGGCGGCTGAGGAAGCGTGAAAGCTCCTTGTCTTCACAAAAGAGATTCGCGGCCTTTTCGTAGCACCTTCTTGCCCGGTCTTCTATAGTAATGAGCCATCCGATTATTTCCTTCATACTTGCCTCCTGGTATACATTATGAGAGGCGCAAGGAAGGAACATCAACTGAGATGAAATTTTAACAAAAAACAAGCTCCCGGGTCAAGGCTCGACAAGGGCCCCGTCTTTGAGTAACTTTGTCCTTTTGCCGTCCTTTTCGATCTCCAGGGTGGGTTTAAAGAACACAAAGTCCTGGTGGAAGGGGACCCTGACGTTCCCGCCGAAGGTCGAGTTGTCGCCGAGGGCTATGTGTACGGTGCCAAGTATCTTCTCGCTCTCGAGAATGTTATCGGCTCTTGTTGCCTTGTCGTTGGTGCCGAGGCCGAGCTCGGCTATGTTGCCCACGAGGGGGTTCTTCTTTATCTTGTTTTTAAGCTCCCCGGCAAACTCCTCGTCGCCCATGACCTCCACGGCCCTGCCGCCCTGGACCTTAACCGTAACGGGGGTCTTGAGCTTTCGCGTAGGGGCCCAGTCGAGGACCAGAACCCCCTCGGCGGTACCTTCCACGGGTGCCACGAAGGCCTCTCCCGCGGGCAGGTTGCCGAAGGCCCCGGCTTTTGTGAGTATCCCCGTGTCTGACTCCACCCGCCTTCCCTTTATGGAGAAGCTTATGGAAGTCCCGTTGGGACACGAGATATAGACCCCATCGCCCTGGTTAAGCCGCGAGGCGAGCTCAACGGTTCTCCTTCGGACCTCGTCCCAGTCGGCACTCATGGCCCCGGTGAGCATTTCCTGTTCAAAAAGCGGCATGCTCGCATACCTCGCAGCGGCGCCCTTTGTAAGAAGCTCCCTGAACCTGGTGTGGCTTGTTGAAAAATTCGAAAGGGCCACGACGCAATCGACCGCATCGCCGGAGTGTTCACGCACTATGGACTCGCAAGCCTTGAGCTCCTCGTCGTCGGCCTTTTTGGCCAGTAGTCTCTCGAAGATGTCTTTTTCCTTAAGCTCACTTACAACCGCGGACCCGAAAGCTGCCTCCCAGACCCTTTCGGGAGGTTCAACCCCGTGGCCGCCGACAGAGGGGAATTCAAGGTAAATTGTGGTGTAGAGCTCCTTAGCGGCCTCGAAAAACCTCCCGGCTATCTTCTTTAGATCCTCCCTCCTCAACCTTTCGGCCGTGTCCGGGGCCTCGTCTTCGGTTATGAGGTCAATAAAAATGAGAAGCCTCTCACCCCTTTTTACCCCGAGGTTTACGGTGAGGATTTTTTTGATTATTTCATCCATCTTTATTGCCTCGTTTAAAATCTTTAAAAGAACCTTCTACAGGCGTTGAGACTATAAAATAAAATATACTCTCCACCGGCCCCTTTGTCAACAGTGGCGGGCACGAGCGTTACGGGCTTGTGGACCAAGCTCAAAGGGGTTTCAAGGGGCCGGGTTTAACGGTTCCCGGCCCCGCACTTTTACCGCCCCTTCGGGCAAGCGACGGGCATGGATTTTTTCTTTGACATTCTTTTCCCATTTCGTAATAATTCAATCCACGGCCTCCGACTCCCCGGCATAGACAAAACTTATATCAAGCAGTCCATGGAGTTAAAAAAGACCCCTTTACATGAAGTCCACAAAAGGCAAGGAGCAAGATTCATCGCCTTTTCTGGCTGGCAGATGCCGGTTAAGTTCTCAAGCGAGACCGATGAACACCGTGTAGTTCGCGGTTCCTGCGGGCTCTTTGACATAAGCCACCTCGGGCAGGTGGAGGTTACAGGGCCCAGGGCCCTCGTACCGGTCCAGGCCATCACCACCAACAACGCCACGGCACTCGATGACGGGCAGTGCCAGTATACGCTTCTTTGTAACCCGGAGGGCGGGATAGTTGACGATTGTATCGTTTACCGTTTCTCTTCAAAAAGGTTCCTTTTTTGCGTTAACGCGGTTAACACGGACAAGGTCTTTCAATGGATAAGACAAAACTGCCCCGATACCATTACCGTAGAGGACAGGAGCTCCGCGCTTGCCCTTTTTTCGCTCCAGGGCCCGGCCTCCGCAAAGGTCCTCGGGCGCCTCCTGGACACCGACCCTTTAAGTATAAAACACTTCCACTTCCTTGAGACCTCTGTGGCAGGGGTTGAGGCGGTGGTGTCCAGGACCGGCTATACCGGCGAAGACGGCTTTGAGCTTTACATTGACACGGAAAAGGCAGAAGGGCCCTGGCAGGCACTTCTGGAGGCGGGCTGTGGCGAGGGGATTCTACCCTGCGGACTTGCCGCAAGGGACAGCTTGAGGCTTGAGATGGCCTACCCCCTTTACGGTAACGAGCTCAGCGAGAAGACCACACCCATTGAGGCGGGGTTGAAGAATTTCGTAAAGTTTGATACAGAGTTTATCGGTAAAGAGGCCTTGCTGAGAAAGGCAAAAGGAGGTGTTAAAACCAGACTCGTCGGGTTTGAGATGCTTGATAAAGGCATTGCACGCTCCGGTTACAGGATAATGAAGGAAGACAGGACCGTAGGCGTGGTAACGAGCGGCTTGTTTTCCCTCACTCTCAAACGCGCAATAGCCCTGGGCTATGTGGAAGAGGATTTGACAAATCCGGGTACCGAGATAAATATAGAGATAAGGAAAAGGCCCCTGAGGGCCGTGGTAAGGGAAACGCCCTTTTATCGCAGGACCGCTTCGGCGGCAGCCGGATAGACACCCGGTTCGGGCGAGGGCCATACTTCGGCTCCGTGCCGTGCGTATAATTAAAACTCTATAGTACGAATTAATCGTAAAAAATAAGGAGGGAAAAATATGGATTTTCCGAAAGACCTCAAGTATACAAAGGAGCATGAATGGGTGAGGGAGGAGGACGGTGCCGTGGTAGTGGGCATAACCGACTATGCCCAGGACTCACTGGGGGATGTCGTTTACGTGGAGCTTCCCCAGGAGGGCGGAACCGTTACGAAGGACGAGCCCTTCGGGGTCGTGGAGAGCGTAAAGGCGGTCT
>JAUVFY010000271.1 GCA_030594025.1 Deltaproteobacteria bacterium
ACTGGTAACCCTGGTCCACGCCCTTAAAAGGAGAGCCAAGAGGCTCGGGCTCGCCACGATATGTCTGGGCGGCGGAGGGGCTATGAGCATGGCCGTAAGGAGGTTATAGCCGACCTGTGGAGGCAAAGGAGATAAAGAAGATAGGCGTTATAGGCGCCGGGACGATGGGAAGAGGTATAGCCCAGGTCTTTGCCCTTCACGACTACCCGGTGGTCCTCATAGACACCGAAGAGGGGTTTCTTAAAGGTGCCCTTGAAAAGGTAAAGCAAAGGACCGACCCGGAGCTCTGGGACAGGGTAAAAAGCCTGATTAAAACTTCCACAAGACTCGAGGAGGTCAAAGACTGCGACCTCGTAATCGAAGCCGTCTTCGAGGAGATGGATGTAAAAAAGGCCGTCTTTTCAAGACTCAAAAGCATCTGCAAGGAAAAAACAATCCTCGCCTCGAACACCTCCGCCCTTTCCATAAACGAGCTGGCAAAGAGCGTGGCAGACCCGACGCGTTTCATCGGCATGCACTTTATGCACCCGCCGAAGGTCATGAAACTCGTGGAGGTGGAAACAGGCGATGAGACCTCTTTGGAGACGGTCGATCAAATAACGGAGCTTTCAAAGAAGATAGGAAAGGTCCCTGCCGTTGTAAAGGACTCCCCCGGGTTTGTGTCCAACAGGCTTCTTTTCGCCCTCATAGGCGAGGCCCTGAGGCTTCTCGAAAGCGGGGTGGCCACGAAGGAGGACATAGACACGGTCATGAAGTACGGCATGAACCACCCCATGGGGCCCATAGAGCTCGCCGATTTTATGGGTCTTGATATCTGTTATCATATTATGCTTAGTATCTACGAAGGGCTCGGCGACGAGAGGTACAAGCCCACCCATCAGCTCGAAACCCTCGTTAAGGAAGGAAAGCTGGGAAGAAAAACGGGCGAGGGTTTTTACGTTTACGATAAATGACATTCAGGAGGTCTTCCCATGATGCGTCTTACCGTGCGCACCACCCGGAGGTGTGAACTCGTTGACATAACCGACCAGGTAGCGGGTGCGGTCAAAAAAAGTGGTGTAACCGAGGGGATATTACTCGTATACTGCCCCCACACGACTGCGGGGATTACGATAAACGAGAACGCCGACCCCTCGGTCTCTCTTGACATTACCATGAAGACCGGCAAAATTATAGACCGCCGCGACCCCGACTACCGCCACGGGGAAGGAAACTCCGACGGTCATGTAAAATCGTCGCTCGTGGGAGCTTCCGAGACGCTGGTTATAGAAAACGGCGAGCCGGTCCTGGGCACATGGCAGGGTATTTTCTTCACTGAGTTTGACGGGCCCCGCACGAGAAGTGTATTCTTGAAAATAATCCCCGGTTAAATTTAAGATAACGGCGCAATTAAAAAATCCCCTGGAGGAGTTTTTTTGCAAGCACCTTATTCTACTGCCATATACGAGCTTGTGCCGGGTTTCTTGCTGGGCATTTTCGTGGTCTGGCTGGTAAGCCTCGTGGAGACTAAAAGGAAGGCCGCGGCCGTTATGCACGACCGGCTCG
>JAUVFY010000105.1 GCA_030594025.1 Deltaproteobacteria bacterium
CATACGGGCTTCAGGGATGTTATCGTCGGATGGGTTGAAGATACGGATTACTTTATGCGGGAGCTCCAGAGCGAGTATGAGAAATTCCCGTTCAACCTCTCGGCCTTAAGCAAAGTCGTACCCATTGATAAGACCTTTGAATTTACGGTCGAGGATTTTCTTGACAAAGCAAAAGAGGCAGTAAGGCCCTATATCGAAAGCATTGGCGACGGCAGTTTCCATACAAGGATAGAGAGAAGGGGCCACAAGGGCGAGCTCGACAGCCACACCCTCGAGCAGGAGCTCGGCGAATACATACACGGGGAGCTTGAAAAGCTCGGCAGGCACCCGACGACGGATTTCAAGGACCCGGACAGGATAGTCCTCGTAGAGACCATCGGAGACGAGGCCGGCGTCGCGCTTGTAACGAGGGAGATGAGAGAGAAGTGCCATTTTGTGAGGATAAGGTAACCTTGAGAGTTCATATGTTTATGCGGGGTTACGGTTCTTGACAACACCTTCGCGTAAACATATCCTAAAAGTTAAGACGCAAGGGAAGACAAATTTGATTTTTTATAGACCAGGAGGGTCCCTTTGATAATCGGGGTTCCGAAAGAGATAAAAGATAACGAATACCGGGTATCCCTTGTCCCCCCGGGCGTTAAGGAGCTCAGGCAAAGGGGCCACAGGGTCTTGATAGAAAAAAACGCCGGCGAGGGTAGCAGCATACCGGACGAGGATTTCAAGAAAGCGGGCGCCGAGATAGTCGGCTCCCCGGAAGAGGTCTTCAAGGCCGACATCGTCATAAAGGTAAAGGAGCCGCAGCCAAAGGAGTACGGCTATCTCCGGGACGGCCTTATGCTCTTTACCTTCCTCCACCTCGCGACAAAGATGGGGCTCGCCGAGGCGCTTATGAAAAGTAACGTAAGTGCCATTGCCTATGAGACCGTGGAGGAGCCCGGTGGGGGGCTCCCAATACTGAAACCCATGAGCGAGATCGCCGGAAAGCTCGCCGTACAGATGGGCGCCCATTACCTTATAAAGGCTTATGGGGGCCGCGGGGTGCTCCTCGGTGGGGTGCCCGGGGTGGGTAAAGGCAGGGTTTTAATCATAGGCGCGGGCACAGTCGGTATAAACGCGGCCGGGGTCGCCGTGGGCCTCGGTGCCGATACCATGGTAATCGACAAAAACCCTGAGAAGTTCAAATGCCTTGAAGGCCTCGTAGGGGTCAGGGGTGAAAAAGTGAGAACCCTCGTATCGAACGCCGAAAATATCGAAAAGTCAGCCCTCGAATGCGACCTTCTCATAGGGGCTGTCCATGTGCCCGGCGCGAGGACCCCGAGGCTCATAACAAGGGAGCTCGTCTCCCGCATGAAGAAGGGCTCCGTCATAGTCGACGTGGCCGTGGACCAGGGAGGCTGCGTTGAGACCATAAGGCCCACCACCCATACGGACCCTGTCTTTGAGGTGGACGGGGTGCTTCATTACGGGGTAACTAACATGCCCGGAGTGGTGCCCAGGACGTCGGTCTTTGCCCTGACCAACGTTACTCTGCCTTATCTTCTGAAACTCGCCGACAGGGGCCTCAAGGCAATTGAGGCCGACCCCTCGCTCAAGGCCGGGCTTAACACCCACGGGGGCCGCATGGTAAACAGGGCCGTGGCAGAGGCCCTCGGTACCGAGTTCACAGCCTTTCCTTGAGGGAATTTTTTTATTTTAATTAAGGGTCATGGACCCTCGGGTTATGGACACGCAGTTCCCTCAAACTCCCTCTAAAAATAGTTAATTGAGGTTCTGCATCCACCTGCTCAAGGCTTAATTTTAAAAGGTTATTTTACACCCCAGAATCTCCCCTTCTTTGCCATTAACCCCCTGAAAATCCGGCTTTTTCCTTGACTCCACAGGGCAAATAAGATAATTTTAACCATTACATTTCAGGCAGGATGCGGCGGGTTTTATAGAGGCCGGTAGTCTTGGTTTTTTCCGGGAAAATCCCTTCAATAAAGTAAAAGAAAGTAAAAGAGTCTTTCTGTGGAAAAGAGGAGCAACGAATTTCAGCAGCGCATGATTAAGCTCGAAGAGCTCAGGAAAAGGGGCATAGACCCTTATCCGAACGACTTCAAGCCCGAAACCACCTGTGCCGAGGTTATAGCAAATTTAGGCTCGCTTAAGAAGGAAGAGCTCGAGGGCAGAAACGAGGTTGTAACTGTTGCCGGAAGGATTATGGCCAAGAGGAGCTTCGGCAAGGCCTCGTTCGTACACATCCAGGACTCCTCGGGCAAGCTCCAGGTTTATTTCAAGAAGGATACCCTCGGCCCTGAGGGTTACAGCCTCTTCAAGGAATGCGACGTGGGGGATTTCATAGGCGTAAGGGGCAGTGTCTTCAGGACCAAGACCGACGAGCTCACGGTTATGGCCGATGAGCTGAGGCTCTTAAGTAAGGGCCTTAACCCGCTTCCCGAGAAGTGGCACGGCCTTAAGGACGTGGAGGCCAGGTACCGTCAGCGCTACCTCGACCTCACGGTCAACCCCCGCTCGAGGGAGGTCTTTTTAAAGAGGACCAGGATAGTGGGGCTCATGAGGGAGTTCCTGGCAAAAAGGGGCTTTATAGAGGTGGAAACGCCCATGATGCAGCACATCCCCGGGGGGGCCGCGGCAAAGCCCTTCGTAACCTTCCATAACGCCCTCGGCCAGGACCTTTACCTGAGGATCGCCCCGGAGCTTTATCTTAAAAGGCTCGTTATCGGCGGCTTCGAAAGGGTCTTCGAGATTAACAGGAACTTTAGAAACGAGGGCATTTCCACCCAGCATAACCCCGAGTTCACGATGCTCGAGTTCTACCAGGCATACGCGACATACGAGGACCTTATGGACATGACCGAGGAGCTTATAATCTCCGTCGTAAAGGACCTCCACGGCACATTGAAGATAGAATACCAGGGCCAGGCCCTCGATTTCACCCCGCCATGGCAGAGGCTCAGCGTAAGGGACGCCATTTTAAAGCACTCCGGTGCCAAGAGCGATATTTTTAATGACAGACAAAAGGCTTACGAGTTTCTAAAGGGCATGAACCCGGCGCTTCCCGGCCTTTGGAAGGGTTTCAGCCACGGTAAAATCATCGCGGAGATATTCGAGGAGACAGCGGAAGCCGCTCTCGTTCAACCCACCTTCGTAACCCAATGGCCTGCGGACGTATCGCCGCTGGCACGGAGGAACCCCGATGATTCCTCGCTCGTTGACAGGTTCGAACTCCTCATAACCGGTAAAGAGATAGCCAACGCCTTCAGCGAGCTGAACGACCCTTTGGACCAGCGTGAGAGGTTCGTTATGCAGGTCAAAGAACGCCGCGCGGGCGACCAGGAGGCACACCCCATGGACGAGGACTTCCTGAGGGCCCTTGAATACGGCATGCCGCCGGCTGCGGGTGAAGGGATAGGCATAGACAGGCTGGTCATGATCTTAACCGACTCGCCTTCCATAAGGGACGTGATACTCTTCCCGCTTCTCAGGGCCGAGCAGGGAAAAAAGGAGACTTAAAAAAATTTTCCCGGCCCGGTGTTGGGTGCTGTAGGGCCGGTTGAAATCAACCTTAAAGGGAAAACGCCCGGACCGGAAAGTTCCGGCTTTTTTAAACTGTAGAAGAGACCTTTAATTAAAATTAAAAATATGTCTTACGAGTTCTTTATCGGACTGCGTTACCTGAGGGCCAAGAGGAAGACCACCTTCGTATCCGTTATAAGCTTCATCTCCATACTCGGCATAACGGTGGGGGTGACCGCGCTCATAGTCGTGCTTTCGGTTATGACAGGGTTTGAAGAGGACCTTAAGGACAAGATCCTCGGGATAAACGCCCATATAGTGGTTATGGAGTCCCTGGGCCCGATGCAAGACTACGAAGAGGTTACGAACACGGTTAAAGGCGTTGACGGGGTTGTCGGTGTTACACCCTTTATATACTCCCAGGCCATGCTCTCTTCGGTGGGTGGTGTGGTGGGGGTAGTGGTAAGGGGCATAGACCTGGATACGGTGGGCGAGGTAATCGTACTGCCGGAGAGGATGAGCGAGGGCACCCTCGAGGGGCTGAGGCCCACTTTCGGCGAAGCCCCCCCGGGCGTTGTCATCGGCTCGGAGCTCGCAAGGAACATCGGTGCCGGCGTGGGTAACGAGATAAACGTCATATCCCCCATGGCCAGGGCCGCAGGGATGGGCGCCGTGCCGAGGATGGCGTCTTTCAAGATAGCGGGGATATTCTCCACCGGCATGTACGAGTACGATTCCTCGCTCGCTTTCATATCCATCGAAAACGCCCAGAAGTTCTTCAAGCTCGGCGACACGGTTACAGGGGTGGAGATAAAGATAAGCGATATCTACAGGGCGGAAGAGGTGGGGATAAGAATAGAACGGGCCCTGGGCGAAGCCTACTGGGCCAGGACCTGGTCGGAGATGAACAGGAACCTTTTTTCGGCGTTGAAGCTCGAAAGGGTCGCCATGTTCATTATCCTCATGTTGATTATCATCGTTGCCGCCCTGAACATAATAAGCACCCTCATCATGGTCGTGATGGAGAAAGGAAAAGACATCGCAATCTTAAAGAGCATGGGGGCGACGAAAGCGGGGATTATGAAGATATTCATGATAGAGGGAAGCATTATAGGCATCGTCGGGACCTTCCTGGGCACGGTCCTGGGGCTTCTGGCGGCGCTGAACCTTGAAAAGGTGGTCGGATTTTTCGAGTGGCTCTTCGAATTCAAGGTACTTCCGCCGAGCGTATATTATATAGACAGGCTCCCGTCAAAGGTTGAGCCCACGGTCGTAGTATTGATAGTGCTCGTATCGCTGGGGATAAGTTTCCTTGCGACCATCTACCCGTCCTGGCGCGCCTCGCGGTTCGACCCGGTCGAGGGGCTGAGGTACGAATGAGGGTCAAGCGAACCCGGCGGCCTCTTTATAAATGGCCGTTATAAATGTTTTCGAACTTATGGGGTTTATTAAAATAAAAGCTCTTTACAAGTCTTACCGTAAGGGGCGGAAAAGCGTCGACGTTCTGAAAGGCATTGACCTGGACATTGACGAGGGCGACACGGTGGCCATACTGGGCGCTTCCGGTGTGGGGAAGTCCACCTTTTTAAACATCGTAGGCGCCCTTGACAGGCCCACGAAGGGGCAGGTCTTTTACCGTGACGAATCGATATTCGACCTTGACGAAAAAAGCCTTGCATCCTTCAGGAACAAAAAGATTGGTTTTGTCTTCCAGTTCCACCACCTCCTGCCGGAATTCAGTGCCCTGGAGAACGTAATGTTGCCGGCGCTGATAGGCGGAGGGGCATACGGCGAGGTAAGGGAAAGGGCCGAGGGGCTTTTAAAGGAGATCGGCCTGGGTCCCAGGCTTGAGCAC
>JAUVFY010000003.1 GCA_030594025.1 Deltaproteobacteria bacterium
GATGCCATCCTTTCAGCGACCGAAAAGCAGTTCACCCAACTCATAGAAAAGCTCATGCGTCAGCCCCACGGTCTTCCGGAAGTGGCCGGGGTGCTCAGAGACGCGTTAAATAACATAAAACTGAAGGATGTACAGCTAAAGGGCAGGACCAGGAGCTGGACTCTTGGCACGCGAACCCTGGTTATGGGCATACTTAACGTAACGCCGGATTCGTTTTCCGACGGGGGGCTGTATGTTGAAAAGGACTCGGCTGTTCATAGGGCACGTGAGATGGTCGAAGAGGGTGCCCATATTATCGACGTGGGAGGGGAGTCTTCGAGGCCAGGCGCAAGACCAGTGGTGGCAAATGAGGAGCTCGGACGAGTCCTTCCCGTGGTCGAGGCCCTCGCAAAACAAGGTATCACGGTTTCCGTAGACACCACGAAGGCCCTTGTGGCCGAGGAGGCATTAAAGGCGGGCGCAGAGATTATAAACGACATAAGCTCCCTTGGAGAGGACCCGCGCATGGCGGAGGTGGTAGCCGAATACAACGCCGCAGTGGTTCTAATGCACATGAGGAGAACGCCCGAGACGATGCAGCAAGACGTCCATTACGAGGACATGATGGCCGAGATTTTTCTCTTCCTAAAAGAGAGGATGGACCGTGCGCTCGTCTCGGGTATTGAGCCGGAAAGGATTATAATAGACCCGGGGATAGGTTTCGGCAAATCCCCGGAGGGTAACCTCGAAATAATAAGAAGGCTCGCGGAGCTAAAGACCCTGGGAAGGCCGGTTCTCGTCGGCACTTCCCGGAAATCCTTCATAGGCAAACTCTTAGGGGCCGGTGTGGAGGACAGGCTTCCGGGCACACTGGCAACCACCGTTGCTGGCATACTGGCAGGAGCGCACATGGTGCGTGTCCATGACGTTAAAGAGGCCCTGCAGGCAGCCCGTACGGCGGATGCCTTGAAAAGCGGTGAACTCTCGCTGGATACCTGGAGGCAACCCCTTTATGGAGATTATCGAGAACATACTTAGGCGTGGCTCCGTAATAGACGTCATAGACATCCTTATCGTCGCCTCGTTCTTTTACTGGATTATGCTCCTTGTGAGGGGTACGAGGGCGGAGAGGATGCTCTGGGGGCTGGCGGTTGTGGTTTTCGTATTCTTCATATCCCGGAGGCTGGAGTTTTTCACGCTCCACTGGATACTGAATAACTTCCTCGCATCCATCGTAATAATAATTATCGTCGTCTTCCAGCAGGATATAAGAAGGGCCCTTATGCAGGTGGGAAGGCCCTTTTCGAGCCGCGAGAGCGTGAGGTCCGCGGAGTTCGTCGAGGAGATAGCGAAGGCGGCCTCCTCGATGTCCTCGGCCAGGATGGGAGGCCTGATAGTCATCGAACGGGGTGTTGACCTAAGGGACTTTCTGGAAGCCGGCGTTTCGATCGATGCGAAGCTTACAAAGGAACTCCTTTTAACCATCTTTAACCCCGGGGCCCCGCTTCACGACGGCGCCGTGGTTATAAGGGACGGTAGGGTTATAAAGGCAGGCTGTATACTGCCGCTAACCGCAAAGGAGTTGACGGGGTCCATGGGCACGAGGCACAGGGCCGCGCTGGGCCTTACCGAGGAGACCGACGCCGTGGTTATAGTAGTCTCTGAGAACACCGGCGAGGTCTCGCTCGTTGTGGAAGAGAGGATTGAGACGGGCCCTGACCTTAAGGTCCTTTTTGCGAGACTCAAAAAGATATTCATCGCCGAGCAGAGACCGCGAAAGGGGTTTTTCCCATGGAAGGTCTTCGGTTTTATCCCCAAGGGTTGACATTAGTTGGAAGGCGAGACCGGAACGAGGCAAATCAGAGAAGGCCCTGGTTACGGCTCTTTTAATTTTTAATTCTTTTGATTATAAGACCCGGGATGTGAAGATTTTTTTGGCACGAGCCCTGGTAATTCGTGTATTATATCTGGCAAATGTTCAAGCGCTTATTTTTAAATAACATAGGACTAAAGCTCCTTGCCCTTGCCTTTGCTACTGCTTTGTGGTTTCTTGTAGTCGGGGAGAAGGAAGTTGAGGTCGGATTCATAGTACCCCTGGGGTTCAAGGGCATACCCAGCGACATGGTCCTGGTGGGCAACCCACCCGGGGACGTTGAGGTGAGGGTCGTGGGGCCGAAGGCCTTTGTTAACAAACTCTCGCCGGCACAGATTACCGCGGATATAGACTTAAGCGATTCCAGGGAGGGTTTAAATACATTCAGGCTCCAGCCCGGCGATATAAAGATGCCCAGGGGCATAGAGGTTACAAGGATCCGCCCCTCTTCGGTCGTTATATGGATGGAGCGTCTGTTAACGTTAAGGGTCCCTGTTGAGGTAAAGCTCGAAGGTAAACCCGATCCCGGCTACAGGGTCTCAGCTGTTACGGCCGAGCCCACTTTTGTGGAGGTCTCTGGCATCAATAAGGAAATCGAGGGCCTTAAGAAGGTCTTTACAGTGCCCGTGTCCATAAGGGGGCTCAACTACTCGAAGAGCGAAGTGGTCTATATCGAGCTTTCCGACAGGAAGTTCCAGAGCATCGAGCCCGACACGGTGGTTGTTACCGTGGACGTGGAGGCGGCCGGGAAAAAATGATGATTTCCTCGATCGAAAGGCAGCCCCGAGGTTCTGTACGTGTGTGTGGTTTAATTTATGAAGGACGGGTGTAAATGAAGAGACTCTTCGGCACAGACGGTGTAAGGGGTGTGGCGAACATAGAGCCCATGACGGCCGAGACAGCGCTTAAGCTCGGAAGGGCCATAGCCTACGTGTTCAAAAAGGAGCCCAGGCGCCACAGGATAGTGATAGGAAAGGATACGCGCCTTTCGGGCTACATGCTCGAGAGCGCCATGGTGGCGGGCATATGTTCCATGGGCGTGGACGTGTTGCTGGTGGGACCGCTTCCCACCCCGGGCATTGCGTTCATCACCGCGAGCATGCGGGCCGATGCCGGAGTGGTAATATCCGCCTCTCATAACCCTTACCAGGATAATGGGATAAAGTTTTTCTCCAGGGAGGGGCTCAAGCTGCCGGACGAAATCGAGCTCCAGATAGAGCGTTTCATATTCGAAAACAAGGACCCGAGCCACAGGCCGACCCGCAAGGAGGTGGGCAAGGCCTACAGGGTAGACGATGCGATAGGTAGATACGTGGTCTTCGCAAAGAACACCTTCCCCAGGGAGCTCACCCTCGAGGGCCTGAAGATAGCCGTTGACTGTGCGAACGGGGCCGCTTACAGGGTCGCTCCCGAGGTCTTCTACGAGCTCGGTGCCGAGGTCGTCTCCATAGGCGTGAACCCCGACGGCGAGAACATAAACAGGGACTGCGGCGCCCTTTATTCAGACGTCCTGGCAGAGGAGGTGAAAAGGACCGGCGCGGATTTCGGCGTGGCTGTCGACGGTGACGGCGACAGGTGCATGCTCGTCGACGAAAAGGGTAACGTAATTGACGGCGACCACATAATGGCCATCTCGGCAACAGCCATGCTCAGAGAAGGTAAACTTAACAAAAAGACCCTTGTCGCGACAGTTATGAGCAACTCGGGGCTCGACGAGGCCATTGCCAGACAAGGGGGTAAAGTGGTAAGGACCTCCGTCGGAGACAGGCACGTCGTCGAGGAGATGATAAGAGGCGGGTACAATCTCGGTGGGGAGCAGTCGGGCCACATAGTGTTCTTCGACCATACAACCACAGGTGACGGCATCATAACCGCCCTGCAGGTACTCTCAAGGATGGTCACCGAAGAGAGGAAACTCTCGGAGCTCGCCTCCTCGATGGAGAGCTACCCGCAGGTGCTTGTTAACGTCGAGGTGAAGCAGAAACCGGATCTCGAAGCGATACCCTCGATCGTCAACGCCCTTGCCGGCGTAAGGAAAAAACTCAAGAAAAAGGGTAGAGCCTTTATACGCTATTCGGGCACCGAGCCCCTGGCGAGGATAACGGTGGAGGGCAAGAACGAGGACGAAATCAACTCCCTTGCAGGTGAACTGGCGGAACTGGTGGAAAAGGAACTCGGTTAGGATATTATCGAAGAAAAAAGATGGCCAGACTCTCGGTAAACGTAGACCACGTAGCGACATTGAGGCAGGCAAGGCTCTCCAGGGAGCCCGACCCCGTAACGGCCGCGCTCAAGGCGGAGATAGCCGGGGCGGACGGCATAACGGTCCACCTGAGAGAGGACAGGCGACACATCCAGGACAGGGACCTCGCGATTTTAAAAAAGACCATCAAGACAAGGCTTAACCTCGAGATGGCCGCGACTAAGGAGATGCTGGGCATAGCGCTCGAGGTAAAACCCCATATGGTGACCATCGTCCCGGAGAAAAGACAGGAACTTACAACCGAGGGGGGCCTGGACGTCAGGACCCACATGGACAAGCTCAAAAGGTTCATTCAGACCCTCAGGGAGTCCAAGATTGCGGTAAACCTTTTTATAGACCCTTCGCCGGATATAGTGAAGTTGTGCCACAAGACCGGCCCCGACGGGGTGGAGATACACACAGGCCGTTATGCCGAGGCATTGACCGATAGGGAAAGGTCGGTGGAGCTTAAAAGGGTATACGACAGCATTCTGCTCGCAAAGAGGGTCAATTTACGGATCCATGCGGGCCACGGCCTCGACTACCAAAACGTAAGCGACGTAGCGGCCATAAAGGAGATAGAGGAGTTCGCCATAGGGTTCGCCATCGTGGCAAGGAGCGTTTATACGGGGATGGAAGAGGCGGTAAGGGAGATGGCCAGACTCGTAAGATGAGCCGCACCCCTTTTTGCTTAAGAGAAAAAAGGTATAAAAAGGTAAAAAAAAGGTAAAAAAATAAAAATAGAGCATAACTTAAGTCAGCAAGGATGATATACGGCATAGGCGTAGATATCGTTAACATAGGGCGGTTTAAAAGGGCGGTCGAGCGCTGGGGGGAAAGGCTCCAGAGGCGGCTCTTCACCGACGGGGAGCTCAGCTACTGCCTCGCCAAGAGCCATCCCGAAAGGCACCTCGCTGTACGCTTTGCCGCAAAGGAGGCGCTTTTCAAGGCCCTCGGCGGCTCGCTCCCTTTCAAAAACGTAGAGGTCACAAGGGAGGCCTCCGGCAGGCCCGCCTTGAACGTCGCCGGGCTTCAGGATGAATACCGCATCAATGTCTCCATGTCCCACGAAAGGGAGTTCTGCGTGGCCCACGTGGTCGTTGAAAGGTTTTAACTTAATCGATATTAACCAATTGATTTAGAAGATCTATCTTGAAAGTTCGGCCCACGTGGTCGTTGAAGAGTTTTAACTTAATAAATTTCAACCCCTTCGATTTCAGGGATTTTTATTTGGCAGGTTCAACATGGATGGTCGTTGAAAGGTTTTAATTAACCATTATCTCAGGGTTTTTATGAAGCTCGTAAGCGCTAATGAGATGAGGTCCCTCGACAGACGCGCGGCGAGGGATTACGGCGTGAGGGGCCTTGTGCTCATGGAAAACGCCGGCAGGGGTGTGGCCGATATTGTGGCCAGGCAGTGCGAGCTCGAAAAGGGCTCAAGGGTCTCCATCATAGCAGGCAAGGGAAATAACGGCGGGGACGGCTTTGTCTGTGCCAGATACCTTAAGAACTCCGGCTTCAATGTCACCGTCTTCTCAACGGCAAGGCCAGGCGTGATAAAAGGCGATGCAGGGGTGAACTCACGCATATGGCAGAGGATGGGGGGGGGCCTGGAGACTATCCTGAGGCCCGGGGACATAAAGAAGCATTACTCTAAGTTTATACACTCCACCGTCATAGTGGACGGGCTCCTGGGTACCGGGCTTTCCTCTAACGTAAGGGGCGTGTATGCCGCGCTCATAGAGTTCATAAACGGTCTGAGTATACCCGTGGTAGCCATAGACGTCCCGAGCGGCCTCGATGCGACGACGGGTAGAGTACTCGGCTCCGCGGTAAAGGCCAGAGTTACGGCAACGATGGCGCTACCGAAGATAGGGCTGGTTGTTTACCCGGGAAGGGATTTTTCCGGCCATGTCGAGGTCGTGGATATCGGGATGCCCTCGGAGCTCATAGACGGGGCGGACCTGAGGTGGAACCTGATAGACGACGGTGAGGTTAGAAAGAGGCTCGGGCCCAGGAAGAGGGATACCCATAAAGGGACATACGGACATGTGCTGGTCCTCGGGGGCTCGCCAGGCAAGACCGGGGCCGCTTATATGGCTGCAATGGGTGCTTTGAGGGCAGGGGCGGGCCTTGCAACCCTCGGGGTGCCCGAAAGCGTCCATACGGCAATGGAGGCAAAATCAGTTGAGGTTATGACATACCCTTTGAGCGAGACAGATGAGAAGACCCTGGGAGAGTGCTCCTGGGGCCAGACCCTTAAGCTTATCGAAGGCAAGGCGGCCCTCGTTGTGGGCCCCGGGTTCGGTCGTTCAGCTGGCATGGCCGCTGGCATGGCCACCGGCACGGCCGCCAGCATGGCTGGTTTCTTAGAGAAGGTACTAAAGAGGTGCAAGGTACCCGTTGTTATCGATGCCGACGGGCTGAACGCCCTCGAAGGGCGTATATCCATCTTAAAAAAGGTTAGAGCCAGTTGCGTCCTCACCCCACACCCCGGAGAGATGGCGACTTTACTCGGAGTGGGCCCAAAAGATGTTCAGGCCGACAGGGTTGGCTCAGCCAGGACCCTCGCAAAAAAGACCGGCTCAACGGTCGTCTTAAAGGGCGCAGCGACAGTAATCGCAACACCCGAAGGCGGGTTCGTAAACCCCACCGGGAACCCGGGCATGGCCACCGCCGGCACCGGAGACGTTCTGTCGGGAATGATAGGGGGGCTCCTGGCACAGGGTTTAAGTCCCGTGGACGCAGCCGTAGCCGGGGTCTACATACACGGGCTCGCAGGCGACCGGATAGCCGAAGAGAGAGGCGAGATAGGCATGGTGGCAACGGATCTTCTGGAAAGGATACCGGGCATATTAAACTCTTTTGCAGGCCCTACCCTTTGAGGGGCCGTGCGGTATTTCGTGCTGAAGGGCGGTCGTCTCCATGCAGGATCTCTTCACCGAAAAGGTTTTTAACACGAACTCCCCTGAAGAGACCGAGGCCCTTGGAAGGAGCCTCGCCCGGGGGCTTACCCCGGGCGATGTTGTGGCCCTTACGGGCGAGCTCGGTAGCGGCAAGACCTGCTTCGTCCAGGGTATCGCCAGCGGGCTGAATATAAAAGGGTATGTAAAGAGCCCGAGCTTTACCATAGTTAACGTCTACGAAGGGGGTGCTTTTCCCCTTTACCATATAGACCTTTTCAGGGTCTCAACGGGTGGCGAGCTTGACGGATTGGGCCTTGAGGAATATATTTATGGAGACGGCGTAAGTGTAATAGAATGGGCTGACAGGGCCATAGGAATGCTGCCCGAACGCGCCATAACCGTAAAGTTTTTCTATACGGGTGAGACCCAGAGGAGAATAGAGTTCGAAAGGCGCGAATCTGGAGGCGCCGGGTAACTCAGGTCATTATCAGACGGGGCAAAATTGCATACGGTACATGTGGAGGTTTTTGATGAAAGAATTCGACATAGTCGTTTTAGGAGGCGGCCCCGGGGGCTATGTTGCCGCCATAAGGGCGGCGCAGAGAGGAGCAAAGGTGGCCGTCGTGGAAAGAGACAAGCTTGGAGGCACCTGCCTTAACAGGGGTTGCATCCCCTCGAAGGCCCTTTATTATTCGGCCCTGACACTCGCCACCGCAAAAAGGGCCCCTGAGTTCGGGGTCGACGTGGGTACGGTAACGTTCGACCTCAAAAGGGCCGTTGAGAGGAAAGATGAGGTCGTGGGAAAGCTCGTCTCAGGGGTGGAGCAGCTCCTGAAGGGTAACGCCTGTGAGCTCATCCGGGGAGACGGCTCCATAGAGGCCCCCGGAAAGGTTTTAGTCAAGAAGCCTGACGGGACCGAAGAGCTCGGTGCAAAGAAGATAATAATTGCAACGGGCTCGGAGCCGGCCATGATACCCGCATTTAATATCGACAGAGAGAACATACTAACCTCGACCGAGGCACTTGAGTTGAAAAAAGTGCCTGAAAGCCTCCTCATAATTGGAGGAGGGGTCATGGGGTGCGAGTTTGCCACCCTTTTCGCACGCTTCGGGAGCAAGGTCACCATAGTGGAGCTCCTTCCCACCATCCTTTCGACCGAGGACAAGCAGACCGTAAGGGTGATTGCAAAGGGTTTTAAGGAACTGGGCGTGGACATCCATACGGGAGTACACGTGGAAAAGGTGGAAGTGACCGAGGAAGGGGTTAAGACCACCCTTGCCGAGGGAAACGAGTTCACAACCGAGAAGGTACTTGTGACCATCGGGAGGTCTTACAACACAGGAGGGATCGGGCTCGAAAATATCGGGGTTAATTTGGACAAGGGCCGCGTGCCGGTAAACGAGAAGATGGAGACCAACGTCGAAGGCGTTTACGCCATAGGGGATGTGACAGGCCAGTGGCTCCTGGCCCACGTTGCGAGCACCGAGGGAGGGGTCGCGGTATCAAACGCCCTCGGCGAGACAGCCCGGATGGACTACTCCGCTATACCTGCCGGTATATTCACAGACCCGGAGATAGCTGTCGTGGGGCTCAGGGAAAAGGACGCAAAGGAAAAGGGCATAGATGTAAAGGTCGGTCGGTTCCCTTATGCGGCGAGCGGGAAGGCGTTGGCCATGGGCGAGACCGAGGGGTTCGTCCAGGTAATAGCGGACCCCGGAAATGACAGGATCCTCGGCTGCACCATCGTGGGGGCCCATGCAACGGACCTTGTGGGCGAGGTGGCCCCGGCGGTAAAGTTCGGGGCAAAGGTAAGGGTTTTGATTGAGACCGTACATGCCCATCCGACTCTTCCGGAGATCGTTTTAGAGGCGGCCGAAGACGTCCACGGCGTGGCCGTACACAAGGTGGGCAGGAGAAAATAGTTTTAACTGACTGATTGATTTCCAGGAAAAAATGCCATTGATCGTACAGAAATACGGCGGGACCTCGCTCGGAAGCATCGAGCGTATAAAGAGCGTTGCCATGAGGGTCGCGAGGTCGCAGAACGAGGGACACAGGGTCGTGGTCGTGCTGTCGGCCATGTCCGGTGAGACGAACAGGCTCATCGACATGACGCACCAGGCAAGTGAATTCCCCCTGGAAAGGGAGACCGATGTCGTGGTTTCATCGGGCGAGCAGGTCTCCGTGGGGCTCATGACCATGGTTTTAACCGAGATGGGCTACAGGGCCCTGAGCCTTCTGGGCTTCCAGGTGCCCATCGTAACGGACTCGCGTTTCGGCATAGCGCGTATCACGAAGATCGAGACCGAGAGGATAACGAGGGAGCTCGACCGCGACACGATCGTCGTTATCGCAGGCTTCCAAGGTATAGATGCCGAAGGCAACATAACCACCCTCGGCCGAGGGGGCTCGGATACCACGGCCGTTGCAATCGCTGCGGCCTTGAAGGCAGACGTCTGCGAGATCTATACCGACGTTGAAGGGGTCTTTACGACTAACCCTTCCATATGCGAAGAGGCACGGAAGCTTACAAAGATATCCTACGATGAGATGCTCGAGATGGCGAGCATGGGCGCCAGGGTACTCCAGACCAGGGCCGTTGAGTTCTCGAAAAAATATAACGTCCCGCTCAGGGTGAGGTCTTCTTTTACGGACGATCCGGGCACACTTGTTTGCAAGGAGGATAAAGATATGGAAAAGGTGGCTGTCTCCGGTGTTACATACACCAAGGACGAGGGAAAGATTTCTGTCGTGAGGGTCCCGGACAGGCCCGGCATAGCGGCGACACTTTTCCGCCCCCTCACCGAGGAGGGTATAAACGTGGACATGATAGTCCAGAACATAAGCCACGAAGGGCATACGGACTTGACGTTTACTGTCTCAAAGGCCGATTTCAAGAAGGCGCTCAGGCTCGTTAAGGATACGGCCGGGGAGATCGAGGCCCAGGAGGTCCTCGGGGACCCGGGAATAGCGAAGATTTCAATCGTCGGGGCGGGCATGAGGAGCCATGCGGGCGTGGCATCCATGATGTTCGAGGTCCTGGCAAAAGAGAGTATAAACATACAGATGATATCCACCTCCGAGATAAAGGTCTCCTGCGTGATAGACGAGAAATATACGGAGCTCGCCGTAAGGGTCCTGCACGAGGCCTTCGGCCTCGGAAAGGAAGAGGTGGTGGAGGAGAAGTAACATAGAAACGGAAGAACCTATGACAAAGAGAACCAAAAAGGTCACCCTCTACGATACGACTCTGAGGGACGGCACGCAGGCCGAGGACATCTCGCTCTCGGTCGAGGACAAGGTCAGGATTGCGAGGGCCCTCGACGAGCTCGGCATCCACTACGTTGAAGGCGGGTGGCCCGGGTCCAACCCCAGGGACATCGAGTTCTTCAAGGCGATGTCAAAGGAGAAGCTTAGGACGGCGAGGCTTGCGAGCTTCGGCTCCACGAGAAGGCCCCGCACAAGGCCCAGCGTTGATGCGAACATCAGGGCCCTTTTAAAGTCCGGAACCCCTGCGGTCACGATCTTCGGCAAGTCCTGGAAGCTCCACGTAAAGAAGGCCATAAGGGTCTCGCTCGAGGAGAACCTCGAGATGATATACGACTCCGTCAAGTACCTTAAAAAGAGGGTCGACACGGTATTTTACGACGCGGAGCACTTCTTCGACGGCTACAGGGAAGACCCGGTGTATGCTTTGAAGACCTTGAGTGCCGCCGAGGAGGCCGGTGCGGATTGCCTTGTTCTTTGCGACACGAACGGCGGCACGCTGCCTTTTGAGCTCGCCCGTGTCGTTAGCGAGGTTCTCGGAAGAGTAAAAACCCCCCTCGGCATCCACGCGCACAACGACTCGGAAACGGCCGTGGCGAACACCCTCGCCGCCGTAAGGGAAGGGGTGAGGCACGTGCACGGCACCATAAACGGCTTTGGCGAGAGGTGCGGTAACGCGAACCTCTGCTCCATAATCCCGGCGTTGAAGCTCAAGATGGGCCTCGATTGTCTGGGTACAAGGCAGATGAGGAAGCTCAGGGAGACCGCGCGGTTCGTCTATGAGCTTTCGAACCTCCCGCACTCAAAGCACCAGCCCTACGTCGGTGAAAGCGCCTTTGCCCACAAGGCTGGTATTCACGTAAGCGCAGTGGTTAAGAGCCCGGAGACGTACGAGCACATAAGGCCCGAGCTCGTGGGAAACCACCAGAGGGTTTTAGTCTCGGACCTCTCCGGGAGGTCGAACATACTTTACAAGGCACGGGAATACGGGATCGACCTGGAGAGCGACTCGAAGGTCGTAAGGAGTGTATTGAGGAAGCTTAAAAACCTCGAACACCAGGGTTTCCAGTACGAGGGGGCAGAGGGGTCTTTTGAACTCCTTGTTGAGGAGGCGCTCGGCAAGAGGGAGAAGTGCTTCAAGCTCCTCGGGTTCCGCGTAATAGACGAAAGGAAGGAAGAAGGCAAGGCCCCCTACTCTGAGGCCACTATAATGCTCGAGGTGAATGACGTTGTGGAGCACACCGCGGCCGAGGGTAACGGGCCGGTTAACGCACTCGACAAGGCTCTAAGAAAGGCCCTGGAGAGGTTCTACCCGTCGCTCAAGGAGGTGGAGCTGATTGATTTCAAGGTCCGGGTTTTGGCCGGGGCCAAGGGCACGGCCTCGAGGGTCAGGGTACTCGTTGAGTCCGGCGACTCCACGGACAAGTGGGGGACCGTGGGGGTATCGGAAAACGTTATCGAGGCGAGCTGGCAGGCCCTCGTCGACAGCCTTGAATACAAGCTCTACAAGGACAAAAAAAGAGGCGCTTCACCGAGAGGGTAATCCTTTCGAGGTGAAATCAATTAAAACCCTTGAATACAAGCTCTACAAGGACAAAAAAAGAGGCACTTCATCGAGAGGGTAATCCTTTCGAGGTGAAATCAATTAAAACCCCGTTTTAAGAAGCGGGAAGGTCGCAATGGAAAAAGGGCATCAACACATAAGCTACGAGGCCTTCTTTTTTCTTTTTCTTTCTTGCCTTTTTATTTTTTTCCTCAAGGCATATGACCTACCCTCACGGTTTTCCGCTTCAGACAATCATCGCTTTGACCTATACGGTGGACCCGAAGCCCTTCAAAGCACCCACGGCGCCCATCGATTGGTCCTCGGCCTTTCCGTGGATATAAACTCGGCGACACTCGACGAGCTCACCGTACTTCCGGGCATAGGCAAAGCCCTGGCCGTCCGGGTACTCGAAGAGAGGTTAGCCAGGGGTGGGTTCCGTTCCATCGAAGAGCTTAAGGATGTCAAGGGGATCGGCACGGACAGGCTCAAGGCCATCGCCCCTTTCATAGAGATTAAGGGTCGATAGGACCTTTAAGCCAGACCTTTAATCGTTCAATAACATAGACTCAGATAACTTCGGTGACTGATTCATAGATTCAGGGGGCAGGTGTGAAAGAGGATATCATAGAAATACTTAAAGACAGGGAAAAGGAGATGGAGGCCCTCATCCAGAGGGCTAAAGATAAGGGCAATAAGACAAGGGAGGAAGCCGTTCAAAGGGCAAGAGAGATAAGGAGCACAAAGGCACGGGAAGTCCAGCAGGAGATCGCCTCCATGAGGAAACCCGAGACCGAGCGAATAGAGAAGGAGGTTCAGGGGATAAAGAAGGAAGCGGAAAAGTCCGTAGCGGAAATCCGCAAGAAGGCCGTGGAGCGCAAAAGCAAGGCGGTGGATTTCGTGGCCGGCTTGGTGTTAGGGGGTTTATTGAAATACAAGGAGAAGAAAAAGACTTAGCCGGAGGGGTCGGTCCCGGCCCATCGGCAGGGGCTATAGATGATAAAGGAGATGAGCAAAATCCAGCTGGTCGGCTCAAAGACACAGCTTGACGAATGCATAAGGCTTTTGCATGCCATGGCGGTCGTTCACCTGGAGACCGTCCCCATGGACCTTGTCGAA
Source organism: Deltaproteobacteria bacterium (assembly GCA_030594025.1). Taxonomy (GTDB): domain Bacteria; phylum Desulfobacterota; class GWC2-55-46; order GWC2-55-46; family JAUVFY01; genus JAUVFY01. The sequence continues at coordinate 12,930 of JAUVFY010000003.1, forward strand.
GAGCGGGGGATACTCAGGAGGCTCCCCCTGGAAAAGGATAAATTAATAGAGAAAGAATCCCTTGAGAAGGCGCACGAGAGGGTTAAGAATCTTGTCTTCCTCTTAAAGAGCCGCCCCGCCCTGACGGTCCCCAGGTACAGGATAAGGGGGCTCCTTGAGGAAATGGGGCCCGTGGAGGAGAGGATTAAAAGACTCCATGCACAAAAGGAGACCCTCACCGAGGAGGTCTCCTCCATAGATAAGTACGAGAAGATCCTTCGCGGTTTCGCCCCTCTCATCTCGAGCCTGGGCGGTTTGAATAACTTCGATATAGTGGGCCTTACAATCGAAAGGAGGAGGCACGATATTATAGGCCTCCTCGAAGAGGAGATAAAGAGGATAACCGGCGGCACCTACGAGTTATATGCGCGGGCCATAGACGAGACAACCTCCGGGGTGATTCTCACCTTCCCCCGGAAGTACTCCGGCCAGATAAGGTACCTCATACTGGGCGAGGGCATAAGCGAGATAAGGCTCCCCGATGAGTACGAGGTCATGTCGCTTGCGAGTGCCATAACCACGATGGCAAGGAGGAAATCCGAACTGCCGGGGCTCTTAAGAGGGCTCGAGGACAAGCTCGAGTCCGTATCCGACGAGTGGTATCCTGTCCTGGCCGGCCTTTTAACGGCCATTGAGGACGAACTCGACGAGATAGGGGTTTTAACTTACTGCGCACAGACAAGGTACTGTTTTGTCATGGAAGGGTGGGCGCCGAGGGATATGACGGGTACCATAAAGAGGGAGTTTTCGAGGCTCTTCGGGGAAAAGGTGGTTGTAAGGGAGCTGGAAGTGAAAAAGGAAGAAGAGGACATAGTGCCCGTGTACATAAAGAACCCCGGGTGGCTCCGGCCCTTTGAGGTGTTTTTGAAGGCACTGCCCGCCCCCAGGTACCGCTCGGTGGACCCCACCCCGTACATCGCGCTCTTTTTCCCGGTATTCTTCGGGCTCATCGTGGGTGACGTGGGCTACGGGGCGATGCTTTTTTCCCTCGGACTTTTTCTCGGCTGGCAGTTCAGAAAAAAGCAAAAAACAGAGACCCTCATCGACATCGCTACGATACTTACCGTATGCGGGGTCTCGTCCATAATCTTCGGTCTGATTTACGGCGAGTTGTTCGGAGACCTCGGCGAGAGGGCGGGCATCCTGCACCCCATTCTTTTCGACAGGGTGAGGGCGTTAAAGACCTTTTTGATACTCACCCTGGGAATAGGCGTAGGACACGTGGTCCTGGGGCTTATCATAGCGGCCGTGAATTACATCCACAGGGGAAAGCCCAGGGAGGCCGTGGGCAAACTGTCTCACCTTTTACTCATAGTGTCCTTTCTCACCATCCTCGGAATAATGTTCAAGTACGTCCCGGAGGGGCTTTTAACGCCCGGCCTGGCCGCCCTGGTGCTGTCTTTTGTGCTCCTCACAACGATTGAGGGGATAATCGGCCCCCTCGAGATCATAAGGACACTGGGCAACATCCTCTCCTACATGCGTATAATGGCCGTGGGCACGGCTTCGGTGGTAATGGCGCTGGTCGCAAACAAGATGGGCGGGCTCGAGGGAAGCCTAATCGTAGGCATAATCGCCGCCGTCTTGATCCACACGCTCAATATATTCTTAAGCATCCTGAGCCCCACGATACAGTCCATGAGGCTACAGTACGTGGAGTTCTTGAGCAAGTTCTACGAGGGAGGGGGCAGGAGGTACGAGCCTTTTAAGAAGAGGTAGTTTGTGTCATTGCGAGGAGCGAAGCGACGCGACGCTAAAATCTTGTTTTACTGAGATTGCTTAGCCTGCGGCTCGCAATGACGGTTGATTTGAGTTTTTTCGAAAGCCTGATTAACCTAAACAGGAGGTGGTACATGGAACAAGCTCTTATAGCGTTGGGGGCGGCTATCGCCGTAGGGGTGCCGGCACTGGCCACCGGCTGGGCGCAGAGTAAAATCGGCTCCGCAGGGGCCGGGGCCCTTGTGGAAAAACCGGAGCTTTCCGGTGTCATGATAATACTCGTGGCCATACCGGAGACGATGGTGCTCCTTGGATTCGTCGTGGCCTATCTGATAATAGGCTGATGGGCACCGCCGGCAGTTAAAAACCAGCCAGCTTTCGTTTTTGCCTGTTATAGGCGGATTATGGCTGTTTCCGGGTAAACCCGTAAGGGAAGGATTGTTAACGGCGGGTCATTTAAGAAACAGCCTGAAAGGGTAATTTCAGGCATATCGGACAGAGGAGTTTATGGGACAGGACGCACTCATAAAGGCCCTTGAGGAGGAGACCGGCAGGGAGGCCGAGAGGATTATAAAGGAGGCCACTTCAGACGCCGAGGCCGTCTTAAAAGAGGCTGAAGAACAGGCCAAAAAAGACCGGCGTGAGAGGGTCGAGGCATTTAAAAAGGAGTTCGAAAAAGAGAGGGTCGCGGCCATAAACCGTGCCAGCGCCGATGCCAGGGGGCTTCTGCTTGCCGAAAGGATAGGGGTCATGGAGGAAGTCTTCCGGGAGGCGACAAAGACGGTCGAGGGGTTGCCCAGAGACCGGTACTCCGAGCTCCTAAAAGGCCTTTACGGGGAGCTAAAAAAAGACTGGCGGACGGAAAGACCTGATAAAGGGAATAGCCCCATGGTTCACCTGAACCCCGGGGATCGGGACCTCATTAAGGAACCCGATGTGGAGCTCGTCCCGGACAAAGAGGTATCCCTCGGAGTTGTCTTTGTCTCAAGGGACGGACGCGTGAGGCTGGAGAACACCTTTTCTTCAAGGCTTAAAAAGGCAAGGGTTGAAATTGTTCCCAAGCTGAACGAGATGCTCTTCGGTTGAAAGCCTTGAGGGGAGGCTAAAGTGGCCGGAAGCGCCATACCGGCACCCCGGGTTAAAATTAAAAATGGATTTAAGCTACTTTAACGCGAGGATAAGGGGGCTGAGGAAGGGGCTTTTTAAAAGCGGTGAGTACGATGTATTTCTTGAGGCAGGGTCCATGGCGGCCTACCTCGATCTGCTGAAGCCCACCGTCTACGGCCCTGACATAGGGGTCGCTTCTGCGAGGTTTGAAAGGCCCTACGAGGTGCTGAGTTCCGCCCTCAGGTCGAACCTCGCCCGGAGTTTTACAACCCTCTGGGACATAGCGCCTCAGGGGGCGAGGGCCTGGTTGAAGGCGCTCTTTTCCACGTGGGAGGTGTATGATATCAAGGCGGTTTTAAGGGGCATAGACAAGGGTGTAGCGAGGGAGGATATCTTCGAGGCCCTTGTGCCGGCAGGGGAGATGGACGTTGCCGCGCTGAGGGAGCTCGCACGTTCGAGGGACGTAACTGATTTGCTGGGGCTCTTGCATACCTGGTCCAGCCCCTATGCCGCCCCTCTTAAGGGCGGTTTGGAAGCATACCAGAAACACCACAGCCTGGTTGAGATGGAGCTTAACCTTGACGTCTTCGCAACGAAGTTTTTTGCCTCCACCATAAGCGCGGGCTCGGAGAACGGACGTGTTATAACCGGCATGCTCGCCGACAGGGTCGACTCCCGGAACATAATGACGCTCATGAAGGTCGTGGGCGAGGGCTACTCAAAGGAAACCCTTGATGAATACTTCCTGGAAGGCGGAATGAGGATAGGTAAGGTCGAGTTTTTGCAGCTCTCCACACTAAAAACGAGGGAAGAGCTCCTCACGCAGATTCTGGGAGCGGTTAAAGACGAAAGCTGGCGCAGGATCCTTTATACCGCGGGGGCCGAAGAGATGGACGTGCTCGAGGAGCTCTTCGAGAACCTAACGGCAAGGGCCCTTTCAAGGGCCGCGATAGTGAGCCCCCTTACGATAGCACTTGCGGCCGCCTTTATATACACCAAGGTCAGGGAGGCAAAGAACCTGCGCATTATCGCAAGGGGGAAGCTCTTTTCCATCCCCTCGGATGAGTTGAAAAGGTTTTTGATTTATAAACATTAGACGCCGGAAGAATAATTATTAAAACAGGTTTTTTTACAAGTGTCGGAACTTGTCGTAATAGTGGGTAAAGACGTCTCACCCGGGTTCAGGCTCGGCGGCTTCGATTGTATAGAGCTCGAAGAGGGAGAAGACGCATCCGCGCTCCTTGAGGGCATACATAAAGAGGGTAGATACGGGCTCGTCTGCATCGAGGAGCGTTTCCTGGAGGGTGTCTCGCGCGACATAATGCGCAGAATAAAAAAAAGCGGGCTCCCGGTCATCGTGCCCGTCAATATACCGGAGGCCTGGGGCGAGGGAGGGCCCGAAGAGGCGCCTTTTGCAAGGCTCATTCGCAGGGCCATCGGTTACCATATAAAGTTGAAGAAGTGACATGGATGAGATAAGGGGTAAGATATACGGGGTCTCAGGGCCCGTGGTAATGGCCAGCTCCATGAAAGGCGCCAAGATGCACACAACCTGCCACGTGGGTTATGCGGGCCTCTTAGGCGAGATAATCCGCATAGAGGGCGACATGGTGACTATCCAGGTCTATGAGGACACCACCGGGCTTACCCTCGGCGAAGAGGTCATAAGCTTCGGCCGGCCCCTTACAGCCATGCTCGGCCCCGGACTCTTATCCAACGTGTACGACGGCATACAGAGGCCGCTGTATATAGTAAGCGAAAGCGGCGCTTATATAGGAAAGGGCATAAGGATAGAGGGGCTCGACCTTGACAGGAAGTGGGGCTTCAATCCGCATAAGAAGGCCGGAGACGAGGTCGGCCCCGGCGACATACTGGGCTCTTTCGCTGAAACAGAGTCCATAACCCACAAGGTCATGGTCCCCCCCGGCGTAAAAGGGGTGATAAAGGAGATAAGCAAGGGAAGTGTGTCGGGCAGGTCCCCGGTCTGTGTACTCACAGACGGAAAAACAATAAGGCTCTTCCAGGAATGGCCCGTAAGGGTGCCCAGGCCTTTTAAATCGAAGCTTCCGCCCACGGATCCTTTTGTTACCGGCCAGAGGGTCTTCGACACACTTTTGCCCATCGCCGAGGGCGGCACTGCGGCCGTGCCCGGTGGTTTTGGAACGGGAAAGACGGTGGTGGAGCACACTATCGCGAAATATGCCCGGACGGATATCGTCATATATATCGGATGCGGCGAGAGGGGTAACGAGATGACCGAGGTACTGACCGAGTTCCCGCACCTTAAGGACCCGATGACAGGGCTTCCTTTGAACATGAGGACCGTAATAATCGCTAACACGTCGAACATGCCGGTGGCCGCGAGGGAGGCGTCCATATTCACGGGCATCACCATCGCCGAGTACTTCAGGGACATGGGCTACCGGGTCGCCCTGATGGCCGATTCAATCTCCAGGTGGGCAGAGGCCTTGAGAGAGATTTCCTCAAGGCTCGAGGAGATGCCCAGCGAAGAGGGCTTCCCGCCCTACCTTGCATCGCGCCTGGGAGGTTTCTACGAAAGGGCGGGCAAGGTCAACTGCCTGGGCAACGACGGTCGTACCGGGTCGGTAACGGTCATAAGCGCTATATCTCCGCCCGGGGGTGATTTCTCGGAGCCTGTAACGCAGGCCTCGCTAAGGGTCGCCGGGGCGCTCTGGGCCCTTGATACCGAGCTCGCCTATGCAAGGCACTTCCCCGCAGTAAACTGGAAAAGGAGTTTTAGTTTATACTATAAAAAGCTGAGTAGCTGGTTTGAAAGAGAGGTCGCACCGGATATGGTCGAGTTGAGATCAAGGCTCGCCGCACTTCTGCAGAAAGAAGAGGACCTCAACGAGGTGGTCCAGGTAATAGGCGTCGAAGCCCTCCAGGACTCCGACCGTCTCACATTAGAGGCGGCAACTATAGCCAGGGAGGGGTTCCTGAGGCAGAGTGCCTTCAGTGAGACCGATGCATTCGCCTCTTTCGAAAAGCAGTACTGGATGCTGAAGGCCATATTCAGTTTTCTGGACTCTTCAATGAAGGCCCTCGAAAGTGGCGTGTACCTTGAGAGGATAATCGAAAGCCCCTTGAGGACCAGCCTCTTGAGGATGCAGAACCTTTCCAACGAGGGCTTCCGTGAGTGGGCGGAAGATATGATAGGAAAGATAGAAAAGGAACTCCTGAGCGTTGAGTGATATGGACCTTATTTCCAGGGAATACCGAACGATTACCGGGATCACGGGCCCGCTCGTCTTTGTAGAGGGGATAAAACGCGGTAGCTTCGGCGAGATGTGTATAGTAAAGATGGACACGGCAGAGACCCGGACGGGCCAGATACTCAAGCTCGAGGGTGATAAGGCAGTGGTTCAGGTACTCGAGGGGGCCTCGGGCATAGACAGGGACAAAACGAGCATCATTCCCACGGGAGAGGTCGCAAAAGTGGGGGTCTCCATGGATATGATGGGCAGGATATTTAACGGCTCGGGCTTTCCCATAGACGCCCTGCCCGAGATAATACCCGAGAAGAACCTGGACATAAACGGCCTTCCCATGAACCCCGTGGCCAGGGAGAAGCCCAACTACTTTATAGAGACCGGCATTTCGGTAATAGATGGACTGAACACCCTCGTGAGGGGGCAGAAGCTGCCGATCTTTTCGAGCGCCGGGCTCCCGGCTAACGAACTGGTCTTACAGATACTCAGGCAGGCACGGGGGGCCGAAGAAGAGGACTTCTGCGTAATATTCGGCGCCATGGGGATAACCTCAAGGGAGGCCTTCTTCTTCAGAGAAGGCATAGAGGAGACCGGGGCCATGTCAAGGACGGTCTCGTTTATAAACCTCGCGAGCGACCCCACGGTCGAGAGGTTCTTCACCCCCAGGATAGCCCTTACCACGGCCGAGTACTTCGCCTTTGAAAAGGGTTTTCAGGTCATGGTCGTCCTCACGGACATGACCGCCTACTGCGAGGCCTTGAGGGAGCTGGGTAGCGCCAGAGAAGAGATACCCGGCAGGAGGAGTTACCCCGGCTACATGTATACCGACCTTGCAACCCTCTACGAGAGGGCCGGGTGCATCAAGGGCTCTCAAGGCTCCATAACGATTATGCCCATACTCACGATGCCCGAGGACGACATCACGCACCCCATACCGGACCTCACAGGCTACATAACCGAGGGCCAGATAGTTTTGAGCAGGGACATGCACATGAAGGGGATATATCCGCCCATAAACGCCCTGCCGTGCCTGTCGAGGCTCATGAACATCGGCATAGGAAAGGGAAGGACCAGGGAGGGGCACAGGGAGCTGGCCGACCAGCTCTACGCATCATACGCAAAGGGCATCCACATAAGGCGCCTCGTTGCCATCGTAGGGGAGGAGGGGCTTACGGAACTGGACAGGACTTACCTCGCCTTTGCAGACGAGTTCGAAAAAAGGTTCATCGGCCAGGGCGAGGAAAGAAGGACAATTGACGAAACGCTGGACCTGGGCCTCGAACTTTTGAAGATGCTCCCCGAGAGGGAGCTTAAGAGGTTGAAGTGAAGCTCGAAGAGGCACCAACGAGATTGAACCTGCTCACGCTCAAGGGGCGCCTTGAGGGGATAAAGGCCGGGGTGGAGCTTTTAAGGGGCAGAAGGAAGGCCCTTACGAGGGAGTTCGTTGACCTTCTGGAAGGGTGCATTGAGGAGAGGGCCACTCTGGCGAGGCTCTTGGTCAAGGCCAGGAGGGGCCTGGAGCTTTCGAGAGCCATAAACGGCGAGGCCCTCGCTTCCCTTGCCCATGCGTCCACGAGGAAGGTAACCTTCGATATCAAGAAGACCAACCTGTGGGGAGTAAACGTACCCGAGATCGAGGAGGTTCCCGTGGTAAGGCACCTCGAGGCGAGGGGTATCTCTCCTCTGGGCGAAAGGGCCGGGCTGGTGGACCTGGCGAAGGACTTCGAAAGCGTCATCGACAGGGTGATAAAGATGGCCTCCTGCGAGGTGAGGGCGAACAGACTGGGCGAGATGATAAGGTCCGATACGAGGAAGATAAACGTCATAGACGGGGTGATATTACCAGTCCTCAGCAAGTGCATAAGGTCCATAGAGAGGGTGCTCGAGGAGAGGGAAAGAGAAGAGGTCTTCAGGCTCAAAAGGTACAAGGCCAAAAGGGCCTGAGACCGCTTTTTTATCTTTTAGGTTAAGGGCTATGGAAACGCAGCTTCTCAATACAGCCCTTTACGGGACACTGGCCGGCCTTGCCACGGTGGCCGGCATATACATGCTCCTGGCGAGGAAGGAATGGGCCTTGAAGAACTCGGTCCTCTTCGTAAGCTTTTCCGCCGGGGTGGTACTTGCCGTTGCATTCACCCACCTCCTTCCAGAAGCCCTTGAAACCAACGCCCGGGCGCTCGAGGTGGTGCTCGTAACGCTTATAGCCTTTTATGTCTTAGAGCACACGATCGCCATACACACCTGCAAGGAGGGCGAGTGCGACGTGCACACAATGGGTATGCCGGCCTTTGTGGGCATAGCATTCCATTCGCTTCTCGACGGGATAGTTATAGGCGTGGGATTTGAGGTGGGCTTTGAGATAGGACTTGCGACAACCCTCGGCGTGCTGCTTCACGAGATACCCGAGGGGATTACGATTACGGCACTCCTCCTTCACTCGGGTTTTGAAAGGAAAAAGACTTTGTTTATGGGCTGGATGGTTGCGCTGGCCACTCCCCTGGGGGCCGTGGGCTCTTACCTTTTCGTAAAGGATATGCCCGAGTCCACCGTAGGGTTGTTGCTCGCCCTGGGTGCGGGTTCTTTCATATACGTGGGTGCATCTGACCTCCTGCCAGAGACACACAGGGATATCAGCCGCACCAATATCTTTCTTGTGCTGGCTGGGGTGGTTCTGGTATATATAGTAGCTCATCTTTTCGGAGGTTGATAAAGGTGATCAAGAGATATACGAGGCGTGAGATGGCACGCATATGGGAGCCGCGGGCGAAGTTCGCAAAGTGGCTCGAGGTGGAGCTCGCCGTGTGCGAGGCCTGGTCGAGAAAGGGTAATATCCCTAAAAGGGCCCTTGCAACGATTAAAAGGCGGGCCCGCTTCGACCCGAAGAGGATAGACGAGATTGAAAAGACCGTAAAGCATGACGTCATAGCCTTCCTCACGGACGTGGCCGAGAACGTGGGCCCGGCCTCGCGCTACATACACATGGGGCTTACCTCCTCGGACATAATCGACACCTCTTTCGCCCTCCTTTTAAAGAAGGCCTCCGGGATTATCATCGAAGACATAAAGGGGCTTTTGAAGGTCCTTAAAAAGAGGGCCTTCGAGCACAAAAAGACCGTCATGATGGGCCGCTCCCACGGCATCCATGCCGAACCCGTGACATTCGGGCTCAAGCTCGCCCTGGCCTATGACGAGTTCAGAAGGAACCTCGAGCGCATGGAAAGGGCAAGGCAGACCGTTGCCTTCGGCAAGCTCTCGGGCGCCGTGGGGACCTATGCGAATACCGACCCCTCAGTTGAAAGCTACGTTTTGAGGAAACTGGGGCTCAGGCCCGAGCCCGTCTCGACCCAGGTCGTTCAAAGGGACAGGCATGCGGAGTTCTTTACGACCCTTGCAATCGTAGCGACTTCAATAGAGAAGTACGCGGTAGAGATAAGGCATCTTCAGAGAACAGAGGTCCTCGAGGTCGAGGAGCCCTTCACAAAAGGGCAGAAGGGCTCTTCGGCGATGCCTCACAAGCGTAACCCCGTTCTCTCGGAGAACCTGACGGGCCTTGCACGCCTCGTGAGGGGTTATGCGCAGTCGGCCATGGAAAACGTGGCCCTGTGGCACGAGCGGGACATAAGCCACTCTTCGGTCGAGAGGGTCATCGGGCCCGATGCCACGATACTGGTGGATTTCATGCTCATAAGATTTACGGAACTTATGAGGGACCTCGTCGTCTACCCGGAGAACATGAAGAAGAACATGGATAAGCTCAAGGGGCTCGTACACTCCCAGAGGGTCCTACTTGAGCTTGTCGAAAAAGGGGTTACCAGGGAGGAGGCCTACAGGCTCGTTCAAAAGAACGCCATGAAGGTATGGAAGGGAAAGGGGGATTTTAAGTCGCTCCTTTTGAAGGACAAAAAGGTCATGGAGCGATTAAAACCCCGGGACGTTGAGAGGTGCTTTGACCTGAAGCCGTATTTAAAGAACGTTGATTACATCTTCAAGAGAGTTTTTAAAACTTGAGGAAACCTTGAGGGAAACTTTTTATAAAAAGGTGCTGCGCACGGTAACGGTTAACACGGACCCTGTAGCTTATAGGTGTGAATTACTAAGACCCATCGTATATGAATTGCCGCACGCAGGTGCCCTCAAACTCCCTTCAAAAACTTTTAATTAAGGTAACGTATGTGGCTCCGATTATTCAGTACCATGCCATATCAGCGTCTTGAGGTTTTTGAAAAGTTTTTTTGACGGAGGCTCGATGGAAAAAAGGGAAAAACTATACGAGGGGAAGGCGAAGGTCATCTACACGACGGACGACCCGGACACCCTCATAATGCACTTCAAGGACGAGGCCACCGCCTTCGATGCGAAGAAAAAGGGGGTCATAAAGAACAAGGGGGTTATAAACAACAGGATCTCTTCGAGGCTCTTTAAGTTCCTTGAGGAAAAGGGAATTAAGACCCACTTCGTTAGTGAGCTCACGGAAAGGGAGATGGCCGTTAAGAGGCTCGATATCATCCCCGTGGAGGTTATAGTAAGGAATTTCACGGCAGGGAGCATCTCAAAGAGGCTGGGTGTGGAGGAGGGTATTGAGCTTAAGACCCCTGTCGTTGAGTTCTGTTACAAGAGCGACGAGCTCGGCGACCCGTTCATAAACGCCTCGATTATCAAGGCCTTCGGGTTCGCCAACCAAGACGAGGTCCGCCGGATGGAGGAGACCTCTTTGAAGGTAAATAAGCTCTTATCGAAGTTCTTCGACGAAAGGGGCATAATACTGGTTGATTTCAAGCTCGAGTTCGGCCGTCACAAGGGCACATTGCTCCTGGGAGACGAGATAACCCCGGACGGATGCCGCCTGTGGGACAAGGAAACAAAAGAAAAACTCGACAAGGACCGCTTCCGTAGGGACCTCGGCAAAATCGAGGAGGCGTACGAGGAGGTTTTAAACAAGGTGATGGGGTAGGGGTTAGTATGTTCGAATCCATCCCGTTTCATCGTAGATTTTTAAAGTGGGTTTA
>JAUVFY010000251.1 GCA_030594025.1 Deltaproteobacteria bacterium
CCGGTGCACGGGCTCACGAGATCCAGCCCCATCTCATCGGCAACGGCCACGTTCCTTGCCGCCGTGAGGGTCCACATGCCGTGGTCCACGTTATTCACAAGGGACTTTTCCGGACAGCAGGTAAACCCTTCCACGTCCCTCATGGGAAGCCCCAAATTGTCCATTACAAGCCTCGTGGACTTCTCAAGGAAGGGAAACCTCGCCGGTATGGTACAGCCCCAGAAAAGGGCGAACTCTTTCATAAGTTAAATCCCCGTTATGGTAAATCGTTCAGCCGGCCTTTGCCGTCTTGTAACGAAAGATGCTGCATCCTAAAATCTCTCTTGGAAAATTGTCTATACGCGCGGCCTACCCGGTAAGGCAGGACCGCGCTTTTCGCTTTTTTTATGTCGGCTAAAAACCCCCTCAATAAACTCACATAGGGGGATTCAGAACCGGAAACTCAGGCGGGCACGCAGGCGTCCGTGGGGCAGACCTCGGCACACTTGGGAGAATCGAAGTATCCCTTGCACTCAACACACTTGACCGGGTCGATAATGTATAGCGGATCCCCTTCTGTGATGGCGTCTACAGGACATTCGGGCTCACAGACCCCGCATGCAACACAGTCCTCGTTTATCGTTAGCGCCAATTACTCTCACCACCTTCCTGATTTAGTTATTGTCAATTAATTTTTTATGCAAAAAAAACCAGGCCGGGCTCACTTCGCCCTTCCTGTTTTTGTATACTGTATACAGTATACTACCCTACATTTTACCAAATTTCAAGCTTTTTTTTGAAATCAGGGAAGATTTTTTTTAAGGCGGGTCGCAGACCCTTTTTTTAGAATTATAGCAGACTTACGGCATCGGGGGCAAGAAAATGCGGCCAAAGCACTCAAAAAATCCCAGTCTATGACCCGTACCTGAGGGCGAGAAGCCTCGGCTCGGTCATCTCCTCTATGGCATACCTTATCCCCTCCCGGCCGAACCCGCTCATCTTCACCCCTCCGTAGGGCATGTTGTCTACCCTGTAAGTGGGCACGTCGTTAACTATGACCCCGCCCACTTCAAGCTCCTCGAAGGCCTCAAACACCCGGGTTAAGTCCTTTGTGAAGACCCCTGCCTGAAGCCCAAAGCGCGAACGGTTCACCTCTTTAAGGGCATCGCCGAACCCGTCATAAGGCTCTACGGTTACAACGGGAGCAAATACCTCCTCTCCGCATACCTTCATCCGGGGCTTCGTCCCGGTCAGTACCGTGGGCTCGAAGAAGTTACCCTTCCTCTTTCCTCCGGTTAGAACCTTTGCCCCATCCTTTACCGCGCTTTTGATCCACCGTTCAGTCCTCTTCGGTGCATCCGTATCTATCATGGGCCCCACTTCAGTGGATTCATCGAGGGGGTCTCCCATCTTTAAAGTTTTTACGTTTTCAATGTATCTTTCCTTGAACATCTCAAATACGTTTCTCTGTACGTATATTCTTTGAACCGATATGCATATCTGCCCCGCATAGCTGAATGCACCCACCGTGCACCTTTTTGCGGCGAACTCGATATCCGCGTCTTCATGCACCACCACCCCTGCGTTTCCTCCCAGCTCCAGTGTTACCTTTTTCTCTGCAGCCTTCTGTTTAAGCTTCCACCCCACGGGGGCGCTACCCGTAAAAGTGAGTTTTTTTATCCTTTCGTCGGCTACGAGCTTTTCGGCCGCCGTGCCGGGACAGGGGCATACGTTCAACCCTCCCGGCGGCCACCCGGCATCGGTTACGATCTCGCCGAGCTTCAGGGCCGTAAGCGGGGTCTTTGAGGCGGGCTTAATTATTATCGGGTTGGCGCACGCCATGGCCGGGGCCACCTTGTGTGCCACGAGGTTAAGGGGGAAGTTGAAGGGCGTTATGCCGAGAACCGGGCCCAGGGGGAACCTCCTCACTATACCTATCCTTTTTTCGGAGCC
>JAUVFY010000179.1 GCA_030594025.1 Deltaproteobacteria bacterium
CTGACGTCGTCGTATACACAGGGTCTCTCATTAAGGAAAAAATCCTCTGCTGTTGTAAAGAAGGCGTGGAGATACATAACAGCGCCTCCATGGACTTAGATGAGATCATGAAAGTTATAATAGGCGCCTCGAAGGAGGGTAAAAGGGTTGTGAGGCTCCATACCGGGGACCCTTCGCTTTACAGCGCAATGGCAGACCAGATCGATTTTTTAGAGAATGCCTGTGTGCCTTATGAGGTTATACCCGGTGTAAGCGCCGCATTAGCCTCTGCGGCGAGCCTTAAAACTGAGCTCACCATGGCCGAGGTCTGCCAGACCGTGATACTTACGAGGTACCCCGGGAGGACGCCCGTACCTGAGACGGAAAGGCTCTCGGCCCTTGCCGCACACAGGGCGACCGTGTGCGTATTTTTAAGCGTTTCCATGATAGAGGACGTGGTAAAGGAACTCAGCGAGGGTTATCCCCCCGAGACCCCGGCGGCCGTGGTCTACAGGGCGAGCTGGGAGGACGAGCGCGTTATAAGAGGCACACTTGCCGACATTGCTCCCAGGGTAAAGGAGGCGGGGATTAAAAAACACGCGGTCATTATAGTTGGTAAAAGTATAGGGCCTCAGAGGCCTGCAAGGTCAAGGCTCTATTCAAAGGACTTCAAGCATGGCTTCAGGAAGTGAGAAGAGTAGATTTTTCTGGTATGCGTGCGTCGTGGTCTATGCGGGATTCATCTTTCTTGTCTCATCGATACCCGTGCCCGAAGTGGTGCCCGACATATACGGGTTTGACAAGCTCATGCATTTTGCCGTGTACAGTGTCTTCGGGTGGCTCCTGGCAATGTGGTTAAGAGATTCAGGCCGGTATTTCGCCACGGCCTCTTCCATAGTACTTCTCGCATTGGTTATAAGTTTTTCCTATGGGGCTTTTATAGAGCTGTGGCAGCACTTCATACCCGGAAGAAGCTTGAGCATCGCCGATGCGGTGGCGAACGGCGCCGGAGGGCTCTTTGGTGCCTCGATTCATGGTCTTTTTAAACGAAAGGGGTTTATATGATCCTTACGGACATAACCATGAGGGACTTTAAAAGGGGGCTTAAGAAGACGAAGACACTGATAGTGCCCTACGGGAGCGTGGAGGCACACGGAACCCACCTGCCCCTGGCGACCGACACCATCGTTATATGGGAGGCGGCAAAGAGGGCCGCTTCGAAGGTCCCTGTTTTCGTTGCACCCCCGGTCCATTACGGTGTCTGCACCTCAACCGGAGACCACCCCGGAACGGTCACAATAACCCCGGAGACACTGAGGCGCATAACATTCGATATCGTAAGGGACTGCCACCTGAAGGGCCTCCGGAACTTCATACTCATCTCCGGGCACGGAGGGGGCCTCCATGTCTCGGCCATGAAGGAGGCCGCTGAAGTGCTAACCAGGGAGCTTAAGGGTGTCAGGATAGCCGCCCTTTCCATATACGATATACTGCCCCCCGAGGCCGCAGGGCTCGCAGAGACACGTAACGACTCCCACGCGGGCGAGCTCGAAACCTCCCTGATACTCTACCTCTCGGCGGGGCTCGTAAAGGGCAGGTCCAGAGAGGAGTACCCGGCCCTTCCCAAACCGATCATCGCAAGGGACAAGGTAAAATACTGGCCCGGTGCGGTCTGGGGCGACCCGAAAAAGGCTTCCGTAAGAAAAGGCGAAAGGCTTTTTAATTTAATGGTCAAAAGTATCGAGGGGCTCGTAAAGCGTATCGAGAGGGTAAGGCTGTGAAGGGGCGGTAAATCTTAAACCGAAGAAGAAAAGAATGCGGTCCATTATAAGGGAACGGTCCATGACAAGGGAACAGTCCATGACTAAGAAACGGTCCATGACCGTCCACATATTCCCGGTTACAGACAGGGGTTTTAGTTTTGCCCGGAAGATTGAAAAAGGGTTTAAAGGGGCCGTTGTCTACCGTCCATCGGAACTCAAGGGAGGGGGGCTTAAAAAGAGGGTGAAAGAGGCCTTCAAGAACTCATCGGCCCTGGTGTTCGTCTCTGCCGCGGCCGTAGTGGTAAGAACGGTCGCCCCTTACCTGAAGGATAAGACAAAAGACCCGCCGGTCGTCTCTGTCGACGAGCTCGGAAGGTTCTCGATAAGCCTTGTCTCAGGGCACCTGGGCGGAGCGAACGAGCTCGCAAGGGAGGTGGCCGGCCTCGTAGGGGCAACCCCGGTCGTAACCACCGGAACGGACATAAGGGGGCTTCCCTGCGTAGAAGAGATTGCAAAGAGGTTTTCCCTCGAGATAGAAAACGTTAAGGGGATAAAGCCCGTAAACTCCGCGATATTGAGAGGGGGGAGAGGGGGGAGGGGGGCAAGCGTTGTGGTGGTCGACGGGGACCCGGCACGGCTAAGGGCCGTTAAAGGGGCCTTCGGCCATACCGGGGTCTTCAAATTTCAAAAGACCGTGCCGAAGAGGCTGGCCAGGGGCCGACGGCTGGTCGTTATATCTGCCCGGCTCGATGAGAATATCCCCCTGACTTTATCGAGGGCCACGCTTTTTTTAAGGCCAAAAGAGTTTGTCGTGGGGCTGGGCTGTAAACGCGGGGTCACGGTAAAAGAGTTTGAAAGGGCCTATGGCAGGGTTTTAAGCGAAAGAAAACTCTCGCCGCGTTCTGTTAAAAACCTTGCAACGATAGAGATAAAAAGGACAGAGAGGGGGCTTAAGGGTTTCGCGAAGAGGGTCGCGGTGCCGGTTGATTTCTTTTCAACCAAGGAGCTCTCGGCGATAAAACCCCCTTCTGGGCCTTCGAGGGTCGTAAGGGAGAAATTCGGCATAGACGGGGTGGCCGAGCCGGCGGCCCTCGCTTCAGCGGGTGTAAGAAAGATATGGCTTAAAAAACAGAAAAAGGACAATATAACGATTGCTGTGGCAAAGGTGCCGTTTAAACTTTAAGGGCAAGAAGGAAAGTAGGAAAAGAAGTCATGGATAATAGCGGCGGCAGCCAGGGAGTGCTCTACATCGTGGGCATGGGGCCGGGGGGGCTTAAGGAGCTTAC
>JAUVFY010000145.1 GCA_030594025.1 Deltaproteobacteria bacterium
AGGCTATTAACATACGACATACTCGGCTCCATAGCGCACGCGAAGGTCCTTAGCAAGGCCCGTATAATAACCGCCAGGGAGCGGGACCGCATCATAAGGGGCCTCCGGGCGGTTGAAAAGGAGATGTCCTCCGGGAGGTTCACGTTCGGCCCGGAGATGGAAGATATCCACATGGCGGTTGAAAAGAGGCTTATAGAAAAGATAGGTAACGTGGGAGGAAAGCTCCATACAGCACGGAGCCGTAACGACCAGGTATCTGTTGACTTGAGGCTCTACCTCAAAGAGGAGATAGAGGCCATAGCCACGCTCCTTAAGGGACTAAAGAAGGTCCTTTACGGCCTTGCGAAAAAACACCTCGACGTTGTCATGCCCGGGTATACGCACATGCAGAGGGCGCAGCCCGTGCTCCTCGGTCACCACCTACTCGCTTACTACGAGATGTTCAAAAGGGACACTGAAAGGCTTGGAGAAGTCCGTAAAAGGGTGGACACGATGCCGCTGGGCTCCGGGGCCCTTGCCGGGAGCCCCTACGGGCTGGACAGGCGCCTTGCGGCCCGGCTAATGGGCTTTTCAAAGATAACCGAGAACAGCCTCGATGCCGTAAGCGACAGGGATTTCGTGATAGAGTTCCTCTCTGGCGCCTCTCTGGTCATGACGCATCTATCGAGGCTCGCAGAGGAAATTATAATCTGGAGTTCAGCCGAGTTCGGCTTCGTTGAACTCTCAGACGAGTACACGACGGGCTCTTCCATAATGCCGC
Organism: Deltaproteobacteria bacterium; assembly: GCA_030594025.1. GTDB lineage: Bacteria > Desulfobacterota > GWC2-55-46 > GWC2-55-46 > JAUVFY01 > JAUVFY01. The sequence continues at coordinate 761 of JAUVFY010000145.1, forward strand.
AGAAAAAGAACCCCGATCTGGCCGAGCTCGTGCGCGCGAAGACCGGCAGGGTCTACGGGAATTTAATGACGCTCCTTACGGTTATGAAGGGTCTCCCCCTGGCCTATAACAAGGACATGCAGGAAGACAAGGAACCGCTCTTCGATACCGTGGATACCTTGAAGGGCTCGCTCGGGGTCTTCTCCGGCATGCTTGAAACCATGGAGGTAAACAAAGGGAGGATGACCGAAGCCGTGAAGGGGGGGTTTCTTACGGCGACCGATGCCGCCGACTACCTCACTAAAAAGGGTCTACCTTTCAGGCAGAGCCACTTCGTGGTGGGCCGTGTCGTGGCCCATTGCATAAAACGGGGGAAAACTCTCGAAGAGCTTGCCCTCGATGAGTGGAAACGCTTTTCAAAGCTCTTTGAAAGGGATATAACTAAGGCCATTACCCCGGGGGCATCAGTAAGCGCGAGGAAACTTAAGGGGGGCACAGCACCGGGGGCGGTTAAAAAGAGGCTTAAGGAGATAGAAAGGGAGCTTAAGGCCAGGTAGGCGGGTAAAAGATGGGCTCAAGAGGGGTTTACTTTTTATTTCTCGTTTTTTTTGTTTTTCTTCTTGTAGAGGGCTGCGGAAAGAAGGGGCCGCCGAGGGCGCCCGAGGAGGCTCTTTTAATGGAGAAGAACTCCCGGGTGATGAAAACTAAAGTAGCTGAAACAAACAAGGAGGAGGTCTTATAATTTGCATTTTTTCAGATACAGGGGGAAAGACTTTTACGCCGAGGGTGTTCCGGTATCGAGGATTGCAAAACAGGTGGGGACCCCTGTTTTTATATACAGCCACAAGACCCTTAACAGGCACTATGAGGCGTTCCACAAGGCCTTCTCCGGCGTTCCGCACATAATCTGCTACTCGGTAAAGGCCAACTCCAACCTCGCTGTGATTAAGACCTTTGTCGACGAGGGGAGCGGCTTTGATATAGTCTCCGGCGGGGAGCTTTTCAGGGCTTTGAAGGCCGGGGCTGACCCGAAGAAGATAGTCTTTTCCGGGGTGGGAAAAACTCGAGACGAGATAGAGTATGCCATTAAAAAAGGTATACTCATGTTCAACGTCGAGAGCCCGCAGGAGCTCCGCGAGATAAACAAGATAGCGGGCAGGCTCAAGAAAAAAACGCGCATAGCGATAAGGGTGAACCCGGACGTCGACCCCAGGACACACCCCTACATATCGACCGGGCTGAAAAAGAACAAGTTCGGCATCGAGACCGAGGAGGCCGTAAAAGAGTACATTTACGCCAGGAGGTACTTAAAGAACCTCGAACCGGTGGGTGTGGACTGCCACATAGGCTCGCAGATTACCCAGTTGAGCCCTTTTATTGACGCCTTGAGAAAAACAAGGGAGCTGGTAAGACTCTTGAGAGACCAGGGCATCGCGATAAGTCACCTCAACCTGGGCGGCGGGCTCGGCATAACTTACGAGGAGGAAAGACCCCCCCACCCGTCAAGGTACGGCCAGGCCGTTATAAGGGAGACCAAAGGGCTCGATAATCTCACGCTGATATTCGAGCCCGGAAGGGCCATGGTTGGTAACGCCGGTATCCTTTTAACCAGGGTCCTTTATACCAAGAAGGGCACCATGAAAAATTTTATAATTACCGATGCCGCGATGAACGACCTTGCAAGGCCCAGCCTCTACGGCTCATACCATGCGATAAAGGCCTCAAAGAGGCGTGCCGGGGAAGAGCTTACCGCCGACGTGGTCGGCCCCATCTGCGAGAGCGGGGATTTCCTTGCCCGGGGCAGGGAACTGCCCGCTCTCGCCCCCGGGGACCTCCTGTGTGTTATGAGCGCCGGCGCCTACGGCTTTTCCATGTCAAGCAACTATAACAGCCGCACCAGGGCCGCGGAGGTCATGGTTAAGGGCAGGACCTATTCCGTCATAAGGAAAAGAGAGACGTTCAGGGACCTCATAAGGGGGGAAGTCTATTGAGGACCCTGAAAGAGGTGAAGATAAAGATATAAGAATATCGCATTTGGCGAATACCATAAGATGAAGATACCCTTTACGAAGATGCACGGGCTCGGAAACGACTTTATCGTCATCGACGGCCGGAAAAGGCCCTTGAAGGGTATTGCGGGGCTGGTAAAAAAACTCTCCAGGCGCAGGTTCGGCATAGGCTTCGACCAGGCCCTTATACTCAGGGGTTCAAAGAAGGCGGACTTCAGGATGGACGTATACAACAGTGACGGAAGCCGGGTGGAGATGTGCGGAAACGGCATTAGGTGTCTGGCGAGGTACATATGGAAAAGGGGCCTGTCGAGGAAAAAACGTCTTTCCATTGAGACGCTTGCGGGCATAATAAGGCCCGAGAGGGTAAACGACGACGTAATGGTGGACATGGGCAAGCCCGTTTTTGAGGGAAGGCTCATACCGGACTCTGTGGACGACTTTATAGTGGACCTTCCCCTTGCGGTCCACAACAGGGTCTTTCTCATAACGTGTGTGTCAATGGGTAACCCCCACTGCGTCATATTCGTCGAGAACGTCGATGCGTTCCCGGTCAAGTCCTACGGACCTTTGATAGAAAACCACAAGTTCTTCCCCCGGAGGACGAACGTCGAGTTCGTGGAGGTTGTAAACACGAGGCGCATAAAGATGAGAGTCTGGGAGAGGGGAGCCGGAGAGACCCTTGCCTGCGGCACGGGGGCGGGGGCGGCCGCCGTGGCCTCGAACATGAAGGGCTCTGTCGGCCGCAACGTAACGGTAAAACTTCTCGGCGGGGAGCTTAAGGTTGAGTGGGCAAAAGACGACCACGTCTATATGACCGGCCCGGCCGAAGAGGTCTTTGAAGGTACTGCGTACAGCAATTAGCAGTGCGTTCCTTAGAGCTTATGGGTTCGCAATTCGTAGAAAGTATGTTAGGACAATTGATCCACCTCAGGTGGCTTCCGCACGGGAATTGAAGGCTCGTGACCTTGTAGCTTATGGATTCGTAATTCGTAGAAAGTATGTTAGGACAACTGCTCCACCTCAGGTGGCTGCGTACAGCAGTTAGTAACGCGTTCCTTAAAGCTTATGGGTTCGTAATTAGCGGGAGAGTTAGTAAGACAACGGCTCCACCTCAGGTGGCTTCCGCACGGGGGCTTGATAGATTAGAAAAATTAGTGGATTCGAAATTTGTGAAATAATGGCC
>JAUVFY010000156.1 GCA_030594025.1 Deltaproteobacteria bacterium
GGTGGAGACGACAAGGCTGAATACGCTACTCGACCGTGACCCGGACGACCCCATGGGGGAACTCGAAGAGCCCGTAATCAAAGAACTAACATTTTCCATCGAAGAACTCTATAAGATGGTCTTAAAGAACGAGGAGCTCCGGATAGCAGAGTTCGAGGTCGAAAAAGACGACCTCGAGAAGAGTCTTTCAAAATACACCTATTATCCGAACTTCAACTTAGGGCTGAACTACTCGGTAATAGACGATGTACCGGTACCCAATGTTGCTGACAGCGGCCAGGACGCAGTGGCCGTTACGTTCGGCATAAATATCCCCCTTTGGTTCGGCAAGAACAGGGCCGCCGTCGAAGAAGCGGAGCTCAAGAGGGAGGCTTCTTCAGAAAAAAAGGATGCCATTAAAAACGAAATGCTTAATAAGACAAAGAGATACTATTTCATGCTGACAAACTCGGAACGGCTCGTAATGCTCTACGCGGAATCCCTCGTCCCGCAGGCCCAGCGGTCCATGGAGATAGCCGAGACCTGGTACGAGAGCGGTGAAGGGAGCCTCTCGGGGTTGCTTGAGACGCAGACGATCTTCTATAACTTCCAGATAGCGTACTTCCGTTCAGTAGCGGATTACCTCAAGGCCCTGGCAGAGCTCGAAAAGCTCACCGGGAGGTCTTTATATTAAATGAAAAAGAAGATGGAAAGATATGGAAAAAAACTGATTCTCCCTGTCTCCCTCGCCGTACTGATGACGGCAGGCGTAGCCTTTGCCGGCGGGTTTTCAAGCCTCAAAAAGGACTACCAGGAGTACGGGGGCTCGGAGTACCTGAAAGAAAACCTCTCTTCGCGCCCCTCTGCCCCGTCTCTAATTACCGAAGAGGGGACCGAGGCGCTGAGCGAATTAAAGGCCATGAAAGAGGAGCTTACGGCAAGAAAATCGGTCGAGGCCGGGGCCCTTGAAGATAGCATTATAAGAAACGGGCTTTTCACGCCGGGGCCCGTTCTCTGGAAGAAAATAAAAGAGGTCCCAAAAGACGAGACCGAGATAAAAGGCTTCGAAAGGCTCCTCACAGACGAATACAACCTCGAGGGCGTGCTCGCCGTGGCCCTCAGGAACAACCCGGACATAGATAAGGCCCTCGAGTCGGCAAGGGCCGCGCTCGAGAAATACGACCAGGTCGCGAACCTCGACGAGATACTCAACCAGTACGCCGTCTTTACGAAAAATCTAGAGATAAGACTCGGAAAACCCCTTCACAAAAGGCCCCTCACACTGGACTTCCCCTTCCCCGGCATGCTCGCCCTGAAGGGAAATATCGTCGACAAGGAGGTTTTAATCGCAAGGCTCGAGCTCGAAAGGACCGTCCAGGATTTAATTACCAGAGTACGGGAGACCTATTACGAAGCGGTTTATCTCGATAACGCCGTAAGCGTTACGAAAGAGGTGCTCGAACTCCTAAGACGCATAAGGGAGGTAGTAAATATCGTTTACACCACCGGGAGGTCCACTCTCAACGACGTCGTAAAGATTCAGATCGAGATAGACAGGGTCGAGAACGAGCTCGTGGAGACCGAGGAGAAAAAGAAAACTTCGCAGCTTAAACTGAATAAACTCCTCGATATCTCCGAAGGGTTCACACCCCCTGTGGTCCCGGAGCTCACCCCCGTATCTCTCGAATACGTTGAAGAGGAGCTTTACAGGGAAGGCGAAGAGACGAGAAACGAGATTGAGACTAAGCTTGCCAAACTGGATAGAATGCGGCTTTTGATCGAGATGGCAGAGAAGAGGTTCTACCCGGACTTTACCCTGGGCATGAGCATCTTCGAAAACCGCATCCTGAAACAGGTGGGCACAGACGCGCCCCAGCCCACGTTCCCAACGAGGCCCATGGTAAGGGGGGCGAACTGGTTCGGCTCGAACGACGCTTACATAAGGGAGACACGGATAAAATACGAGGCCCTTGAAGAGGAGATCGAGGAGCTTAAAAACACGACCGTCTACGAGATAGACCAGGCCCTCTACCGCTATGAGAACGCTTTCAGGCTGAGAACGCTTTACGAGGCCAAGCTGGTGCCGAAGACGAATCTCACCGTGGAGATAAACGAGACCATGTACATAACCGGAAAGGTGGACTTCATGGACCTTTTAAACTCCCATCAGCTTTATCTGAACTTCAGCCTGAGCCTTAAAAAGTCCATAAAGGACATGAACGTGGAGGCTGCAAGGCTTGAAAGGCTCGTGGGCTCGGCCATAGATGTAAAGGCCGGGCCGGACAAAGGGGACGAAGGAGGTTGAAACGGGATGTTCAGGGACAATAAAAGCAAGATAGTATTTATCGTTGCAGGTATTATTCTCGGCGCCGCGGCAATGTACCTCGTCGGGACTTACTCGGGTCTTATCACCCCAAAAGAGGGGCCCAAAGAGCCTGCTGAGGGCGAGCCGGTAACGAAAGAAAAAAACATCCTTTACTGGAGGGCCCCCATGGACCCCACCTACATCTCTGACAGGCCGGGTAAATCCCCGATGGGGATGGACCTCATCCCCGTGTACGAGGGAGAGGATGAGGTGACAGAGCCGGGCACCGTTAAGATAGACCCCGTAACAATCCAGAATATAGGTGTGAGGACCGCCACGATAAAAAAAGGGCCGCTGGTTAAGACCATAAGGACCATCGGCACTGTAGCCTATGACGAAAAGAGGGTCTACCACGTGCATACCAAGATAGAGGGCTGGGTGGAGAAACTCTATATCGACTTTACGGGGCAGAAGGTCAAAAAAGACGACATGCTGCTCGAGATCTACAGCCCCCAGCTCGTCAGCACACAGGAGGAGTACCTACTTGCCCTTAAATACGCCGAAAAGATAGAAGGGGCCGCTCCACCGGGAACCGAGTCCATAAGGGAGCTGAGCCGGAGAAGGCTCGAGCTCTGGGACGTGCCCGCTCACCAGATAAAGGAGCTCGAAGAGACGGGAAGCATTTTGAAGACACTTCACATCCATTCCCCCGCAGGCGGCATTGTTACGGAGAAATCCGTAGTGGAAGGGATGTTCGTAAAGCCGGGAACCAGCCTCTATACGATAGCCGACATCTCGAAGGTATGGGTCTATGCCGACATCTACGAGTACGAGCTGCCATGGATTAAAGCGGGCCAGGAGGCCGAGGTTACCCTTGAGGCATACCCGGGAAGGGTCTTCAGGGGCCGGGTGTCTTTCATCTACCCCTTCATGGAGCCCAGGACAAGAACGAACAAGGTGCGCCTCGTCTTCGACAACCCCGGGGGCGAGCTCAAGCCGGACATGTACGCGAACGTAACGTTTGAATCCGTGGTAAGCCCGGACGCGCTCGTTGTGCCCACCGAGGCCGTCATAAGGTCCGGCGAGAGGAACATAGTAATACTCAGTAGGGGCGGTGGCAGGTTCACCCCGGTGGATGTTACGCTCGGGCCCGAGGCAGGGGAATACTACCTGGTCGAAAGGGGCCTTAAGGAGGGTGACGAGGTCGTAGTCTCGGCGCAGTTCCTCATAGACTCCGAGTCCAGGCTCAAAGAAGCAATACTAAAGATGCTCGACAGCGAAGGGGGGGCAGAAGAGGGGGCAATCGAAGAACAACACGATGAGCCCATGAAAATGGAACAAGAAGGCATGGA
>JAUVFY010000069.1 GCA_030594025.1 Deltaproteobacteria bacterium
AAAAGAGGGTGTGGATATAAGGCTCTATAACGTAATCTACAACCTCGTCGACGATATTAAAAACGCCATGGAGGGCCTGCTTGAGCCCGTTATAAGCGAGGAAACACTCGGCAGGGCGGAGGTGAGGGAGGTCTTCAGGGTATCCAAGGTCGGAAACGTGGCCGGCTCCTACGTAACCGACGGTAAGATTGCAAGAGGCGCCAAGATCCGCCTTCTAAGGGACAACGTTGTCATATTTGAAGGGGACCTTGCCTCTTTAAAGAGGTTCAAGGAAGACGCAAAAGAGGTTGCCACGGGTTACGAGTGCGGCATCTCCATAGCGGGGTATAACGATATCAAGGCCGGCGACGTGATAGAGGCTTATACACTGAAGCAGGTTGCCGCAAAATTATAAGGGACACTACCGGGTCCTTTATCTGCAATGGTAGTCGGTGTCTGTCATATCGGCCTTCTCATCCACGACAACCGCTCGCTTAAGGGTAAGAGGCAAATCTTAAAGAAGGTTCTGGAGAGGGTCAAAAACCGTTTTAACGTATCCGTTGCAGAGGTCGGCAGCCATGAGCTCTGGCAGAGGGCGGAGATAGGGCTTACGGCCGTGGGAAACGACGGCGCCTTTGTGAATTCCCTGCTCGACAGGGTGCTGGATTTTATAGAAGACTTGCATATAGTCGAAATTACCGACCACGACATTGAGCTTATAAACTACTGAGGCTCGGGCTGAAAGCGGTTTCTCTCAAGCGGCGGAAGGGGACTGGTTATGGACTACAAACGCTCCGACAGGGTCGGGGACCTTGTCAAAGAAGAGATAGCTTCCATGATACAGCGTGGAGAGATAAAGGACCCGAGGATAGGCTTTGTTACGATTACAAAAGTGGGCATGAGAAGGGACTTAAAGCATGCGAAGGTCTTTTTCAGCATGCTGGGAACTCCAGAGGAAAGACGCAAGAGCAACGCGGGACTTAACAGTGCAAGCGGTTACATACGCAGAGTCCTTGCAAAACGGCTTAAATTGAAGCAAATCCCCACGATAGTGTTCGAGTTTGACGAATCCATAGAGTACTCGAGCCACATCGAAAAGGTCATAAAGGACCTTAAAAAGGAAAGCGCGTAGGTATGACCAGGAAGTTCGCACCGGTAGTAGAGAAGATAAAACAAGGAAAAAGGTTCATGGTCATCTCTCATGTGAATCCCGAGGGAGATGCGGTTGGCTCTCTACTGGGCCTCGCTAGTGCCTTAAGAACTTTGGGAAAAGACGTCGTCGCCTACTCCGCCGACCTCATCCCGGACCCCTTCGGATTCCTCCCCGGGGCAGACACGGTCGTTAGAAGCCTGGAAGGCGAGGCCCCCTTTGATGTGACCTTTGCCGTGGACTGCGGCCAGCTGTCGAGGCTGGGCCATGAGTTTCTGGCCTTTGAAAAATGGGGTATACTGATAAATATCGACCACCACGTAAGCAATGACAACTTCGGGGACATAAACGTCGTAGATCCCGAGGCGAGCGCCGCCGCGGAGTTGGTCTTCGACCTCTTAAAAGAGGCGGGGATCAATATAACCCCGGACATCGCTACTAACCTTTACGTGGGGATACATACCGATACGGGTTCCTTCCGCTACTCTTCGGCCACGCCGGAGTCCCTGGAAAAGGCGGGGGAGCTGGTAAGGCTCGGGGCGGACCCGAGGAAGATAGCAGTGCGCGTTTATGAGAGCTATCCCGCAAAGAAGTTAAAACTCCTGGGCAAGGTCCTTAACACGCTGGAGCTGGTCAGAGACGGGCTCGACGGCAAGGTCGCAACGGTTGTTGCGAGCCAGGATATGATGGAAAGCGTTGGCGCTGGGAAGGGGGATGTAGACGGTTTTGTAAACTATGCGAGGTCCATAGAAGGGGTGGAGGTGGGTGTGCTCTTGAGGGAATGCAGCCCCCGGGATTACAAGATAAGCCTCAGATCCAAAGGGGATATAGACGTTTCCTCCGTGGCCCAGTCCTTCGGAGGAGGTGGGCATAAAAATGCCGCCGGTTGTAATGTCCAGGGTACTCTGGAAGAGGTAAAGAAAAAGGTCATCGATGCCCTGAGGGACAAGATTTCAACTAAAGAGAAACTATGAACGGCGTTATCGTGATAGATAAGCCTGCGGGCATTACATCCCACGACGTTGTGGCCAGGGTTAAGAGGGTCCTTCGTGCAAAAAAGGTGGGACACCTGGGCATCCTTGACCCCATCGCAACTGGAGTACTGCCGCTGGTTATAAACAATGCGACAAAGCTTGCACGTTTCCTCGAAGGCGAGCGCAAGGAGTATATGGCCACGATGAAGCTCGGCGAGGAAACGGATACCTATGACGCAGAGGGAAGTATAATAAACAGGGGTGATTTTACCTCCTTGACCGGCGGCGACATCGCGAGTGCTTTGAATGGTTTTACGGGCCGCATAAAGCAGGTCCCTCCCATGTACTCCGCCGTGAAACTCGGGGGCACCCCGCTTTACAAGCTCGCAAGAAAGGGTATCGTCGTGGACAGGCCGCCCAAGGAGGTGGAGATTTACAGCATAGAAGTGGTAAAGGTCGAACCACCCTATGTTGAGTTATACGTTAAATGTTCCAGGGGGACCTATCTGAGAACCCTTTGCCACGACGCGGGAAGAACGCTCGGTTGCGGCGCCCACCTCGCTTCGTTAAACCGCACCAGGAGCGGCCCCTTCTCAATAGAGGAGTCGGTAAGCCTGTCTTCCGATAAGGAGACACTTGTAAGGAGGCTTTTAACCGTTGAAAAACTCTTGAGCAGATTCAAGCCTGTTAATGTGAGCAGGGAAGAAGCGCTCAGGATAAAAAGGGGGAATGTGCCGGAATTGAACGGCACCGGCTCCTTTTCTTCTTCCCTGTGCGATGGAGAGATGGTAAGATTTGTGTATAAAGAAGCCCTTCTGGCCCTCGCATGCTATAGCGGTAGGGACACCTTTAAATTGGAAAAGGTTTTTAATTAATGCGCTTGCGGCAAAGGAGGTGAACTTAGGATGCTCACACCCGAGGTAAAGAGTAAGGTAGTTAAAAAGTTCGAGACCCATGAAGGAGATACCGGTTCCCCTGAGGTCCAGGTAGCACTTATGAGCGAGAGGATAAACAACCTCGATTCCCACTTCAAGGTCCATAAAAAAGACCACCATTCAAGAAGGGGGCTGCTTAAGCTCGTGGGACATAGAAGAAGGCTTCTTGACTACCTCAAGAGAAAAGACGTGGAACGTTACACGGGCCTCATTAAAGAGCTGGGGTTAAGAAGGTAGCCACCCGTGGCGGGAAAGTTCCCTAAGCTTACCCCCGGTGTGGCTTTACGTGTAACCCCACGGATGGGGTCGCCCGCCGTTCGTGGCAGGGTGATTTTTAACGCTGTCGTTTCGGTGAACTTGAAATTCGGCCCTTGAGGCTTACGAGCCGGTTATGCCGCCAGAGGCGTATAAACTTACCATCAAATTCAAGATAAGCCTTCTCGTGGATGAGATGGGGTTTATAAATAATAAAAAGGAAAACAAAATAGGAGAAAAAAGAGGAAATGAGTAAACTTTACGAGATAGATTACGCCGGAAGGCCGCTCACCATAGAGATAGGAAAAATGGCGAAACAGTCAAACGGCTCGTGCACCGTAAGGTACGGCGACACAGTAGTTCTTGTTACGGCCTGTCGGGCGAGCGAGGCTTCGGTGGGGCTCGATTTCTTACCCCTTACCGTAAATTACACTGAGATGACCTATGCCGCGGGTAAGATACCTGGCGGTTTTTTCAAGCGTGAGGGCAGACCCAGTGAGAAGGAGGTGCTTAGTTCCAGGCTCATAGACAGGCCCCTGAGACCCTTGTTTGAAGAAGGCTATTATCATGAAACCCAGGTCATCGCAACAGTCATGTCTGTGGACCATGAAAACGACCCCGACCTGGCCGCAACCATCGGCGCTTCGGTGGCCCTCGGCATCTCCGATATACCCTTTGAAGGCCCCATAGCGGCGGTAAGGGTGGGGAGCCTTGACGGAAAGCTAGTTTGTAACCCGGGCCTCAAAGAGCAGAAAGCAAGCGAGATAGACCTTTTGGTAGCAGGCACTGAGAACGCAATAATAATGGTCGAGGGGGGCGCACGCTTCGCCTCGGAGGATTATCTGCTCGAGGCTCTGGCATTTGCCCAGGACTCCATGAAAGAGATTATCGAGTTGCAGAAAAGGATTATAAGCGAGGTCGGGGTGCCCAAGATCGAGGTGGAAACACCCCAGCCGGACGAGGGACTTACCTCCCGGGTCAAGCAGATTTCAGAGGAAAGACTCGCGAAAGCCCTGAGGATACCCGAAAAGCAGGAACGCTACGCCGAGCTAGACAGTATAAAAAACGGACTCGCCGAAACGCTCCTACCCGAGTTTGAAGACAAGGAGAAGGAGATAAAGCACATATTCAGCGACCTCAAGTACGATATAATTAGGCAGACCGTCTTAAAAGAAAAACTCCGGGTCGACGGCAGGGGCCCCAAGGACATAAGGGAGATAACCTGTGATGTGGGGCTACTACCCAGGACCCACGGTTCAGCCCTTTTCACAAGGGGAGAAACACAGGCAATGGTGGCCACCACACTCGGCACCTCGGAGGACGAGCAGAAAATAGACGCCCTTTCTGGCTGGGAGTACAAGTCCTTTATGCTCCACTATAACTTCCCCCCATTCTGTGTCGGTGAGGTCAAGTTCCTGAGGGGTCCCGGAAGAAGGGAGATAGGACACGGCTCCCTGGCCGAGAGGGCCGTATCAAAGGTGCTGCCCCCCGACGGGGATTTCCCTTATACCATAAGGGTTGTCTCCGACATACTCGAGTCCAACGGTTCTTCTTCAATGGCCACCGTTTGCGGCGCATCGCTATCGCTCATGGATGCGGGGGTCCCGGTTAAGGGCCACGTTGCGGGTATTGCGATGGGGCTTGTAAAGACCGGTGACGATTACGTCATACTTTCCGATATACTCGGTGACGAGGACCACTTAGGAGACATGGACTTCAAGGTGGCCGGCACGGCCGATGGGGTTACGGCGCTTCAGATGGATATAAAGATCGGAGGGGTTACCAGGGAGATCATGAAGGAGGCTTTGTACCAGGCAAGAGAGGGCAGGCTCCTGATACTTAAAAAGATGGAGGAGGCCATAGCGGCCCCCAGGAGCGAGATCTCCGAATACGCACCGAGGATTTTGACCATATACGTCAAGCAGGAGAGGATAAAGGACGTTATAGGCCCGGGCGGAAAGAATATAAAGGGCATCGTTCTGGAGACGGGTGTTAAGATAGACATCGACGACAGCGGCAAGGTGGACATAGCCTCCGTTGACGAAGAGGCGGCTAAGAAGGCCATCGCAATGGTAAGGCAACTCACTCAGGAAGCCGAGGTCGGCAAGCTCTACATGGGCACGGTAAAAAAGATTACCGACTTCGGCGCCTTTGTGGAGATATTCCCGGGCACCGACGGCCTCGTACATATTTCCCAGCTCGCCCCTGAGAGGGTAAAAAGCGTAAGGGATGTACTGAAGGAAGGCGACGAGGTCCTGGTGAAGGTCATCGAGGTCGACAGGGCCGGTAAGATCAGGCTCTCAAGGAAAGAGGCCCTGGGCGAGACCCTGCCCCAGGCATAAACAATCCGTCTTTCTTCCCGATTCACTTGTAATCTATGAGCCGTATCCAGAAGTCCCGCCTTCCCAACGGCATAAAGGTCATAACAGAGGAGATGCCTGATGTCGCCTCCTCCACCATAGGAGTTTGGGTCACAACCGGCTCGAGGGACGAGTCCCCAGAGGTTGGGGGCATTTCCCATTTTATCGAACATCTCCTTTTTAAAGGCACCGAAACGAGGACGGCCCTTGACATAGCCAGGGAGGTAGAGTCGGTGGGAGGCATACTCAACGCCTTTACCGGCAGGGAATACACCTGCTTCTACGCAAAGGTTTTAAATAACGACTTCCCCCTGGCCGTGGACATACTTTCCGACGTATTTATTAACTCGAAGTTCGATCCCCTTGAGCTCGAAAAAGAGAGGATGGTGGTCCTCCAGGAGATAAAGCTGGTGGAGGATACCCCCGACGACCTTGTCCACGACCTTTTTGCCGAGAGGTTCTGGAAGGGCCACTCCCTTGGAAGTCCCATACTCGGGAACGTTAAAACCATCAAATCGTTAAACAGGGAGGACATTTCAAGCTACTTTAAAAGGCATTACCGTCCGGGCAGGGTTTTTATAACCGCCGCGGGAGGGCTCAAGCACGGTCCCCTTGTCAAATCGCTTAAAAAGACCTTCGGCAGGCTCGAAGACACGCCCGTAGAGGAGACATTAACGCCTCCTGTTAATATGCCGGGGATCAAACTTTTAAAAAGGGAACTCGGGCAGGTTCATTTCTGCCTGGGTGTGCCGGCTTTGTCCCAGACCCACCCGCACCGTTACAGGCTCTACCTGCTTTCCACCATCCTCGGAGGAGGGATGAGCTCGCGGTTATTTCAGGAGATAAGGGAAAAAAGGGGGCTCGTTTATTCCGTCTACACTTACCTTAACCTTTGCAGGGACGTGGGTTCCCTCGTAGTGTATGCGGGCACCTCGCGAAAGCAGCTTAAAAAGGTCGTGGGGCTCCTTCTAAAGGAGTTTAAAAAACTGCGTAAAGG
>JAUVFY010000148.1 GCA_030594025.1 Deltaproteobacteria bacterium
CGTTTCATGCTGCCAAAATCATGACGAGAAGGAGGTTTTAATTTATGAGAAATAATATACCGATTCTATTGGTGGAGGACGACGAAATAGACGTAATGACCGTTAAGCGGGCCTTCAAGAAAAACAAGATTACTAACCCGCTCTATGTCGCCTCGAACGGAGAAGAGGCCCTCGCCCACCTAAGGCATGAAAGGCTGAAAGGCTCCGTGCACGACAAATACGACGAAAAGAAAAATAATAAAAATACTCCGAGGCCGGGCATCATCCTGCTTGATTTGAACATGCCTGTAATGAACGGAATCGAATTTTTAAAAGCAGTAAAGGCCGACTCAGACCTGAGACGCATTCCGGTAATCGTCCTTACCACGTCACGCGAGGAGGAGGACCGGGTAAGGAGTTTCGAGAAGAGTGTCGCGGGCTACATCATAAAGCCAGTGGAGTTTGACAAGTTTACCGAGGCCGTAAAGCTTATAGAACTTTACTGGACCTTGAGCGAGCTGAGCCCGGAAGATATGGAAAGATGACCGAAGCCAAACGCATTAAAATTCTCAATGTGGAAGATTCGGAATTGGACCGGATGGCCCTGGAAAGGACAGTCAGGGACAAGGGCCTGCCTTACGATGTCGACCATGCCTCAACACTCGCCCGGGCCAGGGAGCTTCTCGCAAAACAAAGATACGATGCCGTGTTAATCGATTATCGTATGCCGGACGGGACCGGGCTGGAGCTTCTAAAAGAGATAAATAATATCCCGTCCATATTCGTAACCGGAAGCGGGGACGAGATAGTGGCCGTGAAGGCGATGAAGGGCGGGGCGTATGACTATATCATAAAAGACCCTGCGGCGGTTTATCTGGAATTCCTCCCTACCACAATCGAAAAGGTGCTCGGAGTATACAATCTGGAGCAAGAGCGAAAAAGGACCGTCGAGACACTCCACAGGGCCTATACCCAGCTGGCCCGTTACAAAACCGAATTGGAGGAGGCCTACAACAAGCTTAAAGAGAGCGAAGAAAGACTCGTTCAGTCAACAAAGATGGCCTCCCTGGGAGAGATGGGGGCGGGCATAGCTCATGAACTCAACAGCCCCCTGGCGGGGATACTTTCTCTTGCGGAGGTCCTCATGAAAAGAATAGGGAAGGAAAACCTGAACTACTCATTTCTGGAACGGATCGCGGATGCCGCGATCCGTTCTAAGAACATAATTTCCGACCTCCTGACATACTCACAACCCACAACCAATGAGTTCAAACCTCTCTGCATAAACGAGACCATAAAATCCACCCTCACCCTCTTCGTTTCTGAACGCAAGACCTCGCCCCTGGAGATTAAAGAAGAGCTCGAAGCCCGCCTCCCCCCTGTCCTCGGCAACAAGGGTCAACTCATGGAGGTCTTTTCCAATATCTTGAGAAACGCGAGGGACGCCCTCGACAGTAACGGCACAATAACCATAAGGACAAAGCCGATAAGGGAGGAAAAGGGGGACTTCGTTGTGGCAGAGATAACTGATATGGGCCCTGGCATACCAGACGAGATAAGGGACAGGTTATTCGACCCATTTTTTACGACCAAGGAGAAAGGCGGGGGGCTCAACATAGGGCTCGGGCTTTCGATATGCCGCAGTATCGTCAAGGCGCACGGGGGGCGTATCGAGGTGGAGAGCACCAAAGGCAAAAGCAGCACTTTCAGGGTCATATTGCCCGCCGCAGGGGAATTTCAAGGTATATCGGGTTAAAAACAGGCCACCCTCTCAAACCCCTTTGCACCGGGGACTCTGGTGGCCTGTGTACTAAAAAAGCGTGCCTTCCCAAAGGGAGCCTCCCTTTACGCGGAGGGCCTCCTTAGGATCTCTGCAACCATCTCCTTGATTTCCTGTATGGGCACGGGCTTTATAAAGTAGTCCAGATTGTTTCTTTTGAAAAAAGCGACCTCCTCGGCGTCTTCGTAAGCCGTGAAGAAAAGTATCCGTTTATTCATTTGGGGATACCGCTCGATAGCTTTTTTGTACAGTTCTATTCCGTCTATCAAGGGTACGCGCACATCAGTTATAACGGCTGAAAAGGTTCTGCCCCGTATCTTCTCCAGGGCCTCTTTACCGTCAGCCGCGCCCTCAACAACGGCCTTGTCTTTGAGAATGCCCTTGAAAAGCTCTACGGTGGATTCAGAGGCATCGACCATGAGGACCCTTTCCGATACCGAGGGCAACCGTCTTATCCTCTCAAGAAACCTCCCCAGGGAAGGGTCTGATTCAAAAAACTTTTCTATGTATTTTTTGTGCTCCTCGATCTCTGCGGCTGAAGCGTAAAAATCGCCCGAACATTCCTTCAGGGTGTTGATTACGTATACGAATATATCGTTCAACTCCGAGTATTCGATAGTGACAATACAATCGAAGAGATCCTCTTTCGTAAGACTACCCCTGGCTATATTTTCTTCAACTCCTTTGAAAAGAATGTCGATCTTCCGGGTTGTCTCCCTGTCGACCGAAATGACAGGTGGGCAGCAGCTGTTTTGTATAAATTCCGCGCCCTTGGTTAGAATTTCGCGATGGCGCTTTTCATCCTCTTCCAGGTACCTGAGGAACCCGGCAAGTTCTTTTTCCCCGGAGAAAAGGGCGGCGGCATCTCTATAGCACCTTTCGGCCTTTTTCTCCTTATCGATAAGCCATCTGATAATCTTCTTCATGCCTGCTCTTCCCATGTTTTTACCCGAAAGGTCTTAAAAAGAAGGAGCTTAAAAATACACCTATATATATTAAACTATTGCCGGGAAAACCCCGTTTGTCAAGGGAGCCTTCGACCCCGGAAGCGGTGAGTCAGGGGTGTACTGGGGAGGGGTTTTTTCCGGTAGGCGTGAACAATCAAAATAAAAACCCCGGGGCCGCCAGGACCTCGGGGTCGTGTAATTTTAAGTATCGATGGCACACCGCCGGTGCCCCCTACGCCAGGAACTCTACGCCCACCTTGAATCTGTCGTCATCAGAGGCCACCCACCTGACCTCGGCAAAGCCCGGGAGCTCGAAATCCACTTCCTCGAGGGGACGCTTGAACATCACGATTCTTCCGGGCTCAAGGGACCGGTCTGTAACGATACACGCACCGCCCTTGGAGATGTTTATGGCCGTTGCATCGATAGAGTTTTTACTTGTTGATGTGCTTATCTCGACCTCGAGGGGTTTTGAAAGTGCCCTTCGGGAATGGCTACGCTTTTCAGTCATAAAAATTCCTCACCCGTCATTACAAGTATGGTAGACTTTATATAGTATTC
The DNA here is from genome assembly GCA_030594025.1 of Deltaproteobacteria bacterium. Classification (GTDB taxonomy): domain Bacteria; phylum Desulfobacterota; class GWC2-55-46; order GWC2-55-46; family JAUVFY01; genus JAUVFY01. Next base: position 3,268 of record JAUVFY010000148.1, read on the forward strand.
TGTCAACAAAGTTTTAATCGTAACATGGAATGTATAATATTGCAAGATAGATTAGCAGGCAATTTCTTTTTGTAACAGGCCTCGTTAGCATCTTTTTTTCACAACGGGGCTTAACTTTTTCCGGATTTCGATTCCCCCGGCTCCACCTAAAAAATAAAGGGGTTAGCCCTTAAAGCCAACCCCTTTTCATATCGCTCGGTACGGATTTTAAAAATACATTTTTTCTCTGGTAATCAGTCTGCCACCAGCGGTTTTTCCCGCCCGGGCGCCTATGGTTGAACATTACCTCATCTTTATCCTGCCCGGTATGAACTGGAGCCCTAACCTGAACTCACCATCGACACGCACCGCCCACATGACCTCGGCCAGGCTCGGAACCATGAGGTTAATATGTTTGAGAGGGCGCATGAGCATTACAACGCTGCCCGGGTCCTGGGCCTTGCCGGTGACTATGCATGCACCCCCGGTGGAGATGTTCTGTATATCCGCATCGATGGCATTCGTTTTTTGAGCGGGAGAGCTGGCCTCGTATGTAACGTGCCTAAAGACTTCCCTTCTTTGATAAGAACGCTTTTCCTTGGTTACTATCATTTCTTCCCCCGGACTGAGTC
>JAUVFY010000213.1 GCA_030594025.1 Deltaproteobacteria bacterium
GTCGGTTGAGGTGAGTATCTCGGAAATCATGGCCACCGAATCGGCCCCTTGCTTCAAGACACTTTCGACGTTGCCTTCGGTTATACCCCCGATAGCCGTTATGGGCATTTCGATAACGCTTCTTACCTCCGCAAGGGCCTCCAGGCCCATGGGTGTGCGGGCGTCGGGCTTTGTTCTTGTGGGGAATACCGGGCCGAAGGAGACGTAGTCCACGTAGCCCGAGCGGCAAGACTCCTTTGCGGCGAGGGCCTCTTCGAGGGTGTGCGTTGAAAGGCCTATAAGTTTTCCCGCTCCAAGGAGCCTTCTCGCCTCCTTGACCGGGAGGTCCTCCTGGCCGAGATGGACCCCGTCGGCATTGGCGAGAAGCGCAACGTCGACCCTGTCGTTTACGATGAAAATTGCATTGGCTTTTGCGGTCTCATCCCTTACGGCCCTGGCGGCGGTTAAGAAATATTTAGAACCCATGGACTTGGCCCTGATCTGAACCATCCTTGCACCTCCGTCCAGGATATCCCGGGCGATCCTCTCCACGGCCTCCAGAGGCACGTATGAGGCATCTATTATCGCGTACAGGCCGCGGATCTTTTCACCTTCCATCCTTTTTTGCCCCTTCACAAAGGTAAAACCTTTTCTGTATCATATCAGGCCGACCTTTGAAAGACAACCGGTAACGCCGGGTTTGCTACGTTAAAATCTGTTGATAATAGAAGGGATATACAGTATAAGGTTTTCATCCATCGATTCTAATCCGTTCATTTGTCTATGGAGTTCTTCTTGACCGAAAAGTTATTAATCGGGATCGCGAGCATAGTCGTTTTTGGCGTGGGCGCGCAGTGGCTTGCCTGGCGGCTGCGTCTTCCGGCCATACTGCTGCTTCTCGCTTTCGGGTTTATGGCCGGCCCAGTGGCGGGTTTTATCGACCCGGACGAGCTCTTAGGGGACCTGCTTCTCCCTGTCGTTAGTGTTTCCGTTGCGCTCATACTCTTTGAGGGCGGGCTCTCTCTGAGGATAGCTGAGCTAAAGGGCTTCGGGGGCGTTGTATGGAACCTCGTAACAGTGGGGGTCCTCGCGACCTGGGTTATAGGCGCCCTGAGCGCGCACATGATACTCGGCCTGGGGCTTTCCCTTTCGGTCCTCCTGGGGGCGGTCCTGGTGGTTACAGGGCCCACGGTGATAGTCCCGCTTCTGAGGCACGTAAGGCCCGTGGGGCATATAAGGTCCATACTCAAGTGGGAGGGCATAGTAGTTGACCCCATAGGGGCGATGCTCGCGGTCCTCGTCTTCGAGGGTATAATCTCGGGCGGTTTCCGGGAGGCCAACAGCCTTGCAGCAATGGGTATCGTAAAAACCCTCGTTGCCGGTGGCCTTACAGGGGGGCTGGGGGCATGGGTCATAGTGATGCTTCACAGGCGTTACTGGAAACCGGACTTCCTACAGAGCCCCGTTACGTTCATGGCCGTGGTGGGAGTGTTTACAGTCTCGGACCTATTACAGGCCGAATCGGGGCTCTTAGCGGTAACCTTCATGGGCGTTATACTCGCGAACCAGAAGGCGGTCGTCGTAGAGCACATAATCGAGTTCAAGGAGAACCTGCGGGTGTTGCTGATTTCGAGCCTCTTTATCCTGCTTGCCGCAAGGCTCAAGCTCACGGACCTGGATTATATAAGCTTAACTACTCTCGCCTTCCTCGCTGTACTGGTTTTCCTGGCAAGGCCCGTTGCGGTCTTTCTTTCCACAATAGGGTCCGGGCTGAAGTTCAAGGAGAGGGTCCTTCTCATGAGCATGGCCCCCCGTGGGATAGTGGCTGCGGCAATAGCCTCGGTCTTCTCCTTGAGGCTCATTGATTCGGGGATTGCCCAGGCAGAGCTCCTCATACCCCTGACCTTCATGGTCATAATAGGCACCGTGGCCGTGTACGGGCTCGGTGCCGCGCCGGTGGCGGGTGTGCTGGGGTTGGCGAGGCCCAACCCTCAGGGGGTGGTATTTGCCGGGGCACATTCCTGGGCCAGGGCCATCGCCGCAGTCATTAACAAGGAGGGCTTCGACGTGCTCCTCGTGGACAATAACTACTTTAACATCTCAAAGGCCCGCATGGAGGGGCTTCCCGCATATTACGGCAGTATCATCTCCGAGCACCTTCCCAGGGAGGTGGACCTCGAGGGCATGGGCCGGTTCGTCGCCCTTACATACAATGACGATATAAACTCCCTCGCGGCGCTTCACTTTGTGGACATCTTCGGCAGGGGCAAGGTCTACCAGCTCTGCCCGGAGGACGAAAAGAGGGTCTCCCAGAGGCTTCGCGGAAGGCTCCTCTTCTCCCCGGGGGTTACCTATTCTTTCATAGGGGACAGGTTCAGGCAGGGGGCTGTGGTAAAAGCCACGAGGCTAACGGAGGAGTTCGACTTCGAAGCGTTTAAAAAGCTTTACAAGGGCGAGGTTGTGCCGCTATTCCTTGCAAACGAGAAGAAA
>JAUVFY010000177.1 GCA_030594025.1 Deltaproteobacteria bacterium
GGACTGCGGGGTGGTAGGTGGGGCCTGCTTCGTAACCCCGGCCTCGTCCCAGAAGATCTCTGCGGACGTGGGTTGTGTTATGTCGAACTTCGTCGTTATGACAACACCCGCCATAACGGAAACCAGCGCCACCGTCAAGAGAGTCAATAATCCGTAACTTCCCTTCTTCTTTTCCATCTTCTGCCTCTCTATCTTTTATTCATTGGTTTTATCTTTCTCCCCCACGGCCTTTACGTACCTTATGCGCAGGTCGTGGAGGACATTTTCAATGAGCCTTGCCTCGTCGTCGGCAAGGTTCCCTTTCGTCTTTTCTTTGAGCATGCTGATTATATCTATCGTATGCTTTGCCATTACGGGGTCTTTTTCTACCTTACCTGTTTCTGGATTTTTAATATCCCCCAGATGAAATAACACGGATGCGGAAAGCGATAGGATAAAATTCGGGAAATCCGCGGGCGGGAGTGCTGCCGCCGTACCCTTTTCCTCGCCCTTTTCCTCCGTGTCCGGTCTTTTCTCAGCCTTTTCTTCGGCCGGCGGCTCTTCGCCCTTTGATTTATCTTTTTGCTTTTCTTCCATTTTTAAAATTTTAATGTTAAACGGAAAGTCCTGCGGCGGGCTATTCGACCTCGACCTTTACATGCTTGGGCTGAAGCTTCCTGGCCTTGGGCACCCTTATCTCGAGCACCCCCTCGTTTAAGCTGGCATCCACCTCTTTATCCAGCACACCCTTCGGCAGCTTGAACTCCCTCTGGAACGTCCCGTAGAAAAATTCCATCCTGTGGAAGTGCTCTTCTTTCAGGTTCTTTGTGAACCTCCTGACGCCGTTAAGGGTGAGGATGTCCCCCTTGAGCTCTATGTTCACGTCCTTTATATCGACGCCCGGCAGCTCGACCTTGAGCACTATGGCGTCTTCTGCCTCGAATATATCGGCAGGCGGACACCAGGCGCCCTTTGAAGATTCGATTAATCCACCGTACCTGGCGATGGTCTCATCAAAGATGCGGCTCATCCTCTCCTGCAGGAAGAGCAGATCCTTGAAGGGTATCCGTTTTATCTTCGCCACGATAACCTATTCTTCTAAAAGCCTAATATTTCTATGATATTTTATAATGGCCGCTTTGTCAAGCGTCCTTGGGAAGGAAGAGGGCAACGGTTGCCCGGGGGCGAGGAAGAATCCGGGGTGTGTCGGTTTTTGAATGCCCGGTGAGCGCTTACTATAAAACCTTTTTCTCCTTTTTTTCCTTTTTCTCCCTGACGACACCTGCTTTTGGGGCGCCTTTGCCAAAGGTGAGCTTTCCGTCCCTTGCGTCCACGAGGACCGTATCGTCCTCCTTGAACTCCCCCTCGAGTATCTTCATGGCCAGGGGGTCCTGGAGCTCCCTCTGTATGAGCCTTTTAAGCGCCCTCGCACCGAAGGCCGGGTCATAGCCGGTCTCAGCGAGGTAGCCCTTCGCATTGTCGGTAAGTTTTAGCTCTATCTTCTTTTCCTCCAGAAGTTTCTCAAGGCGCTTTAACTGGATATCCACAATGGCCTTCATGTGGCCCCTCGTAAGGGGGTGGAATATGATGGTATCGTCGATCCTGTTCAAGAACTCCGGTTTGAAGCTATCCTTCAAGACCCCCATGACCCTTGAGCTTATCTCCTCGTAGTCCTTCTCTTCGAGCCCGGTCAGGTACTGGCTTCCGAGGTTCGAGGTCATGATTATCAGGGTGTTTTTGAAGTCAACGGTCCTGCCGTGGCCGTCGGTCAACCTGCCGTCGTCGAGTATCTGAAGGAGCAAATTAAAGACCTCGGGGTGGGCCTTCTCTATCTCGTCGAAGAGCACTACCGCGTAAGGCCTTCTCCTCACGGCCTCCGTAAGGTAGCCCCCCTCCTCGTAGCCCACGTACCCCGGGGGGGCCCCTATGAGCCTCGCCACGGCGTGCTTTTCCATGAACTCGCTCATGTCGAGCCTTACCATTGCTTTTTCGTCGTCGAAGAGGAACTCTGCCAGGGCCCTCGAGGTCTCGGTCTTACCCACGCCCGTGGGGCCGAGGAAGATGAATGAGCCGATGGGGCGGTTTACGTCCTGAAGGCCCGCCCGCGCCCTCCTCACGGCGTTCGATACGGCCCTGAGGGCGTCGTCCTGGCCCACGACCCTGCTTTTGATGGCAGACTCCATCTTGAGAAGCTTTTCCCGCTCGCCCTCCATCATCCTCGAAACCGGGATACCGGTCCACTTGGAGACCACACTCGCCACGTCCTCGCTGTCCACTTCTTCCTTAAGCATCTTTTTATCCTTCTGCCGTTCGACGAGCCCTTTCTGGTCCTCCTCCAGGCTCTTGGTAAGCTCGACGAGGCGGCCGTATTTTAATTCAGCGGCCCTGCCGAGCTCGCCCTCCCTTTCGGCCTGGGCGGCCAGGGATTTCGTCTCCTCTATGTTCTTCTTGGTCTTACTGATGCGGTCTATGAGGTCCTTTTCCTGCTTCCAGTGGGCCTTCAAACGGGTGCTTTCTTCCTTTAGCTGTGCAAGCTCCTTTTCAATCTTGTCCCTTCTTTCGACCGAGTTCTTGTCGGTCTCCTTCTTAAGCGCCTCCTTTTCGATCTCGAGCTGTACCATTCTCCTCTCTATCTCGTCTATCTCCGTGGGCATGGAGTCAATTTCTATCCTAAGGCGCGAGCCCGCCTCGTCTATCAGGTCTATGGCCTTGTCCGGGAGGAACCTGTCGGTTATGTAGCGGTTCGAAAGCGTAGCGGCAGAGACTATGGCCGAGTCGGCGATTCTAACTCCGTGGTGCACCTCGTAGCGCTCCTTCAAGCCCCGGAGGATCGCAATCGTGTCCTCGGTGTCCGGCTCGCCCACGTAAACGGGCTGGAAGCGCCTTTCGAGGGCCGCGTCCTTTTCTATGTATTTCCTGTACTCGTCGAGGGTCGTGGCGCCCACGCACCTCAATTCCCCCCTTGCAAGGGCTGGCTTCAGCATGTTGGATGCGTCCATTGCGCCCTCGGCGGCCCCTGCTCCGACGAGGGTGTGGAGCTCATCTATGAAAAGTAC
>JAUVFY010000046.1 GCA_030594025.1 Deltaproteobacteria bacterium
ACCGTGGCTTTCGCTCTCGCCATATTCTCGCTTTTTCTCCTTGTCTTTATAAACTTGAACGCAGTGGTTGAGACCTGGGGCGAAAGAACTCACATAGTGGTCTACATAAAGGACGGAGGGGAAAAGGCGGGTGTTAAGACGCTCAAGAAAAGGGTCGCCGGGATACCGGGCGTTAAGGACGTTAAATACGTCTCAAAGGACGAGGCCCTGAAGGCCCTGAGGGCGGAATTAAAGGGCCAGGAGGGCATACTCGAAGGCATCGGGTCCAACCCCCTTCCAGCCTCTTTCGAGATAAAGCTCTCTGAGATGCACCGAAACCCCGAGGGGGTAAAGGCCACGGTTAAAAAGCTCGAGGGGATGGACTGGGTCGACGACGTACAGTACGGGGCCGAGTGGGTGGAGAAGTTCTCGGGGTTCCTTAAGTTCCTGGAGCTTTCGGCAATCGTTGTGGGCGTATTCCTCGCCGCGGCCACACTTTTTATCATCTCCAACACCATAAGACTCACGGTATACGCAAGGAAGGAAGAGATTGAGATTATGAGGTACCTGGGGGCGACCAACGCATTCATAAAGGTCCCGTTTCTCGTAGAAGGGATGTTACAGGGCCTTTTTGGCGCGGTCCTGGCTCTGGGGATGCTACTTCTGGGAAGGTACGTCGTCGCCACGCAGATACCCCCCTATCTGGGCTTTGTCCTCGTAAGCCCCGTCGCCTTTCCGGTGCTCCTCGGTGCACTCGTCGGGGCCGGGGTGGTCCTGGGGGTGGCCGGAAGCCTCTTGTCCATGGGGAGGTTTTTAAAGGTATGAGGCTGGTTATGATTTCCATAGTCGCATTTTCCCTTCTTCTTCTGCCCGTTTTCGATACCCTCGCCTCCGAGAGGGAGTTGGTTAAGAAGGAGAAGAAACTCGAAGACGTAAAAAAGAAGATAAGGGAAACGAAGAAATCTATTAAAGAGATATCGCGTAAAGAAACGACCGTCCTGGGTGAGCTCGAAGAGATAAACAAGAACCTTGTAAGAAAAAGAGACGAGCTCGGCAAAGTCTACAGCTCTTTAAAGAAGCTCGGAGGCCGGATAGCCGAGACCGATAAGAACTTGAAGGCCCTTACCGCCGAGCGTAAGGCCCTTTCGAAGAGGCTCAGGTCGAGGCTCAAGGCGATGTACAAGATGCGAAAGGGAGGTGCTTTAAAAATCCTTTTTTCCTCGGAGACCTCAACCGACCTTGGCCGGAGATATAAGTACATGGCAATGATAATGGAGGGTGACTCAAAGCTCATCGAGGAGAGCGAGAAGAACCTTGTAAAGCTTAACGCGGAAAAAGAGCGTCTCGAGGGGTTAAAAAGCGACCTTACGAGGGAGAAGAAAAAGCTCCGGGTCGCCAAAAAGGATGCCGAGGCCAAGCTCAAAGACAAGAAAAAGCTCCTAAAGGAGGTAAAGCGTAAGAAGACGAAGCACCTGAAGCTCGTAAAAGAGTTCAAAGGGGCGAAGGCCGAGCTTACGGACCTCATCTCCAGGTTAAGAAAGGAGAGCTTAAGGGGGCTAACCGGCGAGTTCGCCTCCATGAAGGGGCGCCTCGTGATGCCGGTCAAGGGCAAGGTGGTATCGTTTTACGGCAAGGTTAAGCACCCCAGGTTCCATACCGTTACATTCAACAACGGCATAGTAATCGAGGCACCCTTCGGCTCCACGATAAAGAGCGTCTATAAGGGGAAGGTCGTTTACGTGGGCTGGCTCAAGGGCTACGGACAGGTTATGATAATAGACCACGGCGACGGCTTTTATACACTTTACGGGCACCTCTACAAGGTATTGAAAAAAAGGGGTGAAACGGTGGAGGTCGGCTCGAAGGTGGGCCTCGTTGGTGATTCAGGCCCTCAAGACACAACGGGGCTTTATTTCGAAGTACGCCAGGGAGGCATCCCGAGGGACCCGCTGGCATGGATCGCAAGCAGATAGACCCGGAACCGCCGGGCAACGGATAACGAATAAAAAAATGGAGGAATGTGACTGATGAATAGGAGATTTTTTGGCCCCGCAGTGATTATGGCCGTTCTGGTAGTGGTGCTCCTTTTGACCCCCTTGCCGGGCACCAGCGACAGGGTCGCCGCCATAGAGAACGAGGATTACAAGAAGTTCAGGATATTCACCGATGTGGTCGGCATCGTAAAGGAGAATTACACCGAGGAGGTCGATACAGAGGAACTCATCTACGGCGCCGTAAAGGGTATGCTCCGCGGGCTTGACCCCCACTCGTCTTTTTTGACCCGCGACGAGTACTCTGAGATGCAGGTCGATACCAAGGGGGCCTTCGGGGGGATAGGTATCGAGATAGGCATAAAGGAAGGGGTTCTCACGGTCATCTCCCCCATTGAGGACACCCCGGCCTTCAGGGCGGGCGTTAAGGCCGGCGACATGATAATAAAGATAAACGATAAGCTCACGAAGGACATGACCCTTGCCGATGCGGTCAAGCTCATGAGGGGGCCGAAGGGGACCGATGTCACCATATGGATAATGAGGGAGGGCTTTGATGAGTTGAAACCCTTCGAGCTTACGAGAGCCATAATAAAGATAAAGAGCGTCAGGTCGAGGGTCCTCGAGGAGGGGTTCGGCTATGTGAGAATCGCCCAGTTCCAGGAAAACACGACCACGGAGCTCGAAAAGGCGCTCGAAGAGCTCGGCTCCAGGAGCGGGGAGCTGAAGGGGCTCATTCTGGACCTGAGAAACAACCCCGGGGGGCTGCTGCAGCAGGCCGTGAGGGTCTCTGATCTTTTCTTGAAGTCCGGAGTCATCGTGTCCACGAAGGGAAGGGCGCCGGGCCAGGACATGTCATTCGAGGCCAAGAGGGCGGGCACGCACAACGGGTTCCCGATAATAGTCATCGTAAACGGCGGCAGCGCCAGCGCCTCCGAGATTGTGGCCGGTGCGCTCCAGGACCATGACAAGGCCGTTATCCTCGGTACGCGCACCTTCGGCAAGGGCTCCGTACAGACCATAATCCCGCTTGCAGACGGCTCGGCCGTGAGGCTCACCACGAGCAAGTATTACACCCCTTCAGGCACCTCCATACAGGCCAAGGGTATCGAGCCTGATATCATAGTGGGCGAAGAGGTAAAAGAACACATAAAGGAGAAGGACCTCGAAGGGCATCTCGAGGAAGAAGCCCCCCCGGAAGATAAGGAGAAGATAAAGGTCGAGGAGAAGACCGCCATCCGCGTAGAAGGCGAGGATATCCAGCTTAAAAGGGCCCTCGACTACCTTAAGAGCTGGTATATCTTCCAGGGGACCATGAAAAAGGTCTTATAGTAAGTAATAGTAGCGCACACCCGGTTCTGCGGGGTTTAAAGCCCGAATGAGAAAGAAAAGATTCAAAAGAGGAGCGCCGCTTCGTACGGCGGCGCTCGTTGTCTTTGCCTTCATGCTGGGCGTCCTCTTCGCCGTCTTTTTGCATAGGTTTACCGGGATCCAGGGCGAAAAACCTCTCACTGGCGAGGAAAGGACCGCAAGCGTTAAGGCCCCCCCGGCCCCCCCGGTCCCCTCACCCGTGGAGCCTGTTGAGCCTGAAAGTACCTGGCCCCCGCCGTCTTCAAAGGTCGCCATTGTAATAGACGACATGGGTTACGGGATGAAAAAGCTCCGGGAGCTCCTGGAAGTGGACGCGCCCATAACGGTGTCTGTGCTGCCCCATCTCAAGAACTCCAGGCAGGTGGCCCTCGAGGCGCACAAAAACGGCCGCGAGGTCATACTGCACCTGCCCATGGAGCCCAAGGACTCATGGATAAATAAACCCGGCAAGGGGGCTCTTCTTACCGGCATGGCCGAAGAGGAGCTGGTAAGGGAACTCACCCTGGACTTAGAAGAGGTCCCCTTTCTAAGCGGTGTAAATAACCACATGGGCTCTAAGTTCACCGAGGACGAGGCTATGATGAGGGTGGTCCTCGAGGTCTTGAAGGACAAGGATTTTTACTTCCTCGACAGCAAGACCACCGATGCCTCGGTCGCCGACAAGGTTGCGAGAGAGCTCGGGGTAAAGACGGTGAGCCGGAGCGTTTTCCTCGATAACAGGCGCGACGAGGATTATATAAGGGCCCAGTTCTCCAAGCTCATCGCCAAAGCGGAGAAAAGGGGCAAGGCCGTCGCGATAGGGCATCCTTACCCCGAGACCATAGCGGTACTCAAGGAGATTATACCGCGCCTTAAACAAAAAGGCGTGGAGGTGGTGAGGCTTTCCGAGCTCGTGGAATAAAAATTTAGAAAATCCTTGACACGAACTTTTTTTCCTGCTAATCTCTTTGCAAGTAAAATTTGCTTGACAAACAGTGGTGCGTCTGCTAGGTAAGTGGTGCGTCTGCTAGGTAACAGCTAACTATAGTGTTTATGTACTTGTATTACGTAGGTGGTAATTGCTTGATAACGGCCGTGTAGGTCCGGGCAACCTTACACGGCTTTTTTTTATGCCTGAAAAAAGGAGGTTCAGAATGGCAAGGGGTACGGTTAAGTGGTTTAACGACACAAAGGGTTTCGGTTTTATCCAGCAAGAATCCGGCGAAGACGTATTCGTCCACTACACCGCCATAACGGGCGAGGGCTTCAAAACCCTTAAAGAAGGTGAAGAGGTCGAGTTTGAGATTACCGAGGGGCCGAAGGGTCCACAGGCTTCAAACGTTGTGAAGGTATAACAGCCTCTTTTGATGGCACAACCTTGCAGTTTAGATTTCCTTGATTCACTGGTAATGACTTCGGTTACTGAATTTATCAATAGTTGTTAACTGGCCGTGGAGAATTACGTCAATTTTCCACGGTTTTTTTAATGCACCGAAATAAAAAGAATAAAAAACCTGAAAAAGGAGGTAAAAAGAATGCCAAGGGGCAAGGTGAAGTGGTTTAACGACTCGAAAGGTTACGGTTTTATCCAGCACGAGGGAGGTTCTGACGTGTTCGTCCACCATACCGCCATCACGGGCGAGGGGTTCAAGACCCTTAAGGAGGACGAAGAGGTCGAGTTCGAGATTACCGAGGGACCGAAGGGCCCACAGGCCTCCAACGTTGTAAAAGTAGGGGCATAGCCTGAAGCGGTGGCAAGCCTGGTCTCAGCTTCGTAACCCTTGGGAAGGGTTTTAATTTAACTCTTTCACATAATCATTCCAACGAGGACCCTCTTTTGCCGGGCCTCGTAAAAGGGGGGGGTCTCCCCACCTCCTTGTAATCGCACCGATATTCTGTTATTATCGGAACTTATAAGTGCCCATTTCGCTCGGTTTTACGTTGAAAACGGCCAAAACCCGAAGTGGAGCAGTCGCTTTGGACCTCGAAAGATACCTGGATGAGAAGGTGGAGTTCATTAACGGGGCGCTGGACAGGCTTCTGCCCCCCGGTGAGATGTATCCCCGGACCGTCCACAAGGCGATGCGTTACAGCGTCTTTGCGGGGGGAAAGAGGCTCAGGCCCGTGCTCGTCATGGCCTCTGCCGAAGCCGTCGGCGAGCCGGGCAACTTCATGAGCGAAGCCCTGGTGAATACCGCCTGCGCTTTCGAGTGCATCCATACTTACTCGCTCATCCACGACGACCTTCCGTCCATTGACAACGACGACCTCAGAAGGGGCAGGGCGACCTGCCACAAGGTCTTCGGAGAGGCCGCAGCGATACTGGCAGGGGATGCGCTCCTGACGGCCGCTTTTGAGCTCGTATCGGGCTCGGGCGACAGGGAAAACGCCGCTTTGGTGAACGTTATAAACGAGCTCTCCAGGGCGGCGGGCTCAACCGGCATGATAGGGGGCCAGGTAGTAGATATAGAGTCAGAGGGCAAGCAGATTGATACGGCGCTCCTCGAGTACATCCACATACACAAGACAGGCTCACTCATACTCGCGGCCGTAAGGTGCGGGGCCATACTCGCCGGGGCCGGCCCTATGGAGCTCGAAAGACTTACCCGCTACGGCGAGGCCGTGGGGCTTGCTTTTCAGATAGCCGACGATATACTTGATGTTGTGGGCACCTCTTCCGATATGGGCAAACAGACCGGCGGGGACGAGGAGAGGAAGAAGGCTACATACCCTGCGATTATCGGCCTTGCCGACTCTAAAGAGATAGCCGAAGAGCTGGTCGAAAAGGCCGTCAACGCCCTTGAGGGCTTCGACGAGAGGGCGGACGCGCTGAGGGGGATCGCCCGTTACGTGGTCGAGAGAAGGCAATAGATGGACGGAAGGGGTTTTAATTAAAGTGTCCCCCTTTTCGCTGTCCGCCATTTGTATCCACTATTTGCTGTCAACTAAAAAATTTTTTGGCCGAGGTGGGGGGTGTTAATCAAAACACGAGGTGGGGGATTTAATTTAAAAACAGGGGTGTTAATTTAATTTAACTTGATTTAAATGGAAAGGCTTCTTGATAAGATCAACTCCCCCGGGGACCTTAAGGGGCTCTCCCAGGACGAGCTTTGTGAGCTCGCAGGCGAGATAAGGGAGTTTATACTGGACACGGTCTCCGTAACGGGCGGACACCTGGCCTCGAGCCTCGGTGCGGTTGAGATCGCCATCGCTCTACATTACGTCTTCGATGCCCCCTGCGACAAGATAATCTGGGACGTGGGCCACCAGTCATACGCCCACAAGATCCTTACGGGCAGGAAAGTCTCCTTCAAGACCCTGAGGCAGCTCGACGGCATAAGCGGTTTCCCCAAGCCCTCGGAGAGCCCCTTTGACTCTTTCGGCACGGGCCATTCGTCCACTTCGATATCCGCCGGGTTGGGGATATCCGCCGCGAGGGACCTGAAGGGTGAGCGTTATAAGGTCATATCCGTCATCGGGGACGGGTCCATGACCGCGGGCCTGGCCTTCGAGGGCCTGAACCAGGCGGGCCATCTCAAAAAGGACTTTATAGTGCTCCTGAACGACAACGAGATGAGTATCTCGAAGAACGTGGGTGCGCTTTCGAGTTTCTTAAGCCGCAAGATCACAGGACCCTTCGCCACCAGGGTTAAAAAGGAGATAGAGAACTTCATAAAATCCATCCCCAAGATAGGCGACGGGCTCGTAAGCTTCGTTAAAAAGGCCGAGGACTCCCTTATAACGCTACTCACCCCGGGCATGCTCTTCGAGGGGCTCGGCTTCCATTACGTGGGCCCCATAGACGGCCATGACACGAACTCCCTGGTAAGGACCCTCGAGGACATAAAGCACCTCGACCGTCCTGTACTCGTACACATATTGACCAAAAAGGGAAAAGGCTATGAACCCGCCGAAAAAGAGCCCTCCCGCTTCCACGGTGTGGGCGCCTTCGATAAGACCACGGGTAAGCCCCGCGGCCCCTCAAGGCTCACGTATACGGATGTTTTCAGCTCCACGCTCCTTGAGCTGGCCGGGATGGACAAGAGAATCGTTGCCATTACGGCGGCCATGCCCGACGGCACGGGGCTAAACAAGTTTGCCGAAAAGTACCCCGACAGGTTCTTCGACGTGGGCATAGCCGAGCAGCACGCGATTACCTTTGCCGCGGGGCTCGTAAAAGAGGGTTTCGTCCCGGTCACGGCCATATATTCGACCTTCCTCCAGAGGGCCTACGACGAGGTCCTGCACGACGTATGCCTCCAGAAGCTCCCCATCGTTATTGCCATGGACAGGGCGGGTATAGTGGGCGCCGACGGCCCCACTCACCACGGGCTCTTCGACCTATCCTATTTGAGGCACATGCCCGGGATGATCCTTGCCGCGCCCAGGGATGAGGCCGAACTGAGGCATCTACTCTTCTCGGCCGTTAACTACAAAAGGCCCACGGCCATAAGGTACCCGAGGGGTGAGTGCACGGGGAAAGACACGACCGTACCTTTCGAGCATATACCACCGGGCAAGGCCGAGGTCTTGGCCGAAGGTGGCGAGCTGGCCATACTGGCCCTGGGCGCCATGGTAGACCCGGCCCTCGAGGCCGCCCAAAGGCTCGAGGAGGTAAACATTGGTGCCTGTGTCGTAAACGCACGCTTCGTAAAGCCACTTGACGAGGGCCTGATACTCGAGCTCGCCCGCAGGACCGGAAGGCTTTTAACGGTCGAGGAGAACTCGCTTCAGGGCGGGTTCGGTAGCGCGGTGCTCGAGCTCCTCGGGGAGCACAAGGTAAGCTGCGAGGTAAAAAGACTCGGCGTGCCCGACACCTTCGTCGAGCACGGCACGCAGGCAGAGCTACGCTCGAGGCTGGGACTCGATGCCGATGGGATAGAGAAGGCCGCAAGGGCCCTTGCAAAGACCACGCCCCTAAAGAAAAGAATCGCTTCGTAAAGGGCCTTTTAACCGAGGGAGGGGGGGAGGGGTTTTTTAGTGGGGCTTTTTTCAACGAAGGTCCTATCCACGAAGATAAGAAAAGAAAAATGAACGGATTAATAAGCTCCTTGCTGAAGGGGCTTTTTTTATTTTTTTAATGATGGCTTTATCTCGGGGCAAAAAATAAAGAATATGGTCCTCCTTTCAGGTGAGAATTCTCACCTAACGGTTCAAAGACGAGTAAGGTGCGGATCGACAGGCCCCTGACTGAAAGTGGCCTTTTTTAGCGATAAGCTTTATGCCAAGGAAACAGAAAAAGGAGAAGGTACGGATTGACAGGCTCCTGACTGAAAGTGGCCTTTTTTAGCGATAAGCTTTATGCCGGGGAAACAAAAAAAAGAGAAGTTGCGGATAGATAAACTCCTTACCGAGACGGGCCTCGTTGAAAGCCGCCACAAGGCCCAGGCCCTCGTAATGGCAGGCAGGGTCCTCGTGGACGGGTGTGTGGTGGACAAGGCGGGCAAACTCGTTCATCCAGAGAGCCGGATAACCATAAAGGAGGCCCTCCCGTACGTTAGCCGCGGGGGCCTGAAGCTCGAGGGTGCGCTCGATGGGTTCTCGATCGACGTCAAGGGCCGCAGGGTGCTCGACTGCGGCTCTTCGACCGGGGGCTTTACCGACTGCCTGTTGAAAAGGGGGGCTGAGGGGGTCGTGGCGGTGGATGTGGGTAGAGGGCTTCTGGATTCCAAGCTCAGGGAAGACGACCGGGTAAGGCTTATAGAAGGCCGCAATATCCGCTACATTGAGCCAGAAGAGGTGGGTGAAAAGCT
>JAUVFY010000201.1 GCA_030594025.1 Deltaproteobacteria bacterium
CCACGACCGGCGCCGGGGGCAAACTCATCACCCCCCTCATAGGAGCTTCATTTACGAACGAGGTCATAGCACAGGCAAAGGCCACAGAGGTCTTTCATCCCGAGGTGAGGACCGTTATAGAGATGGGTGGCCAGGACGCCAAGCTCATAGTGCTCGAGCCGGAAGCGGCGAGTGGGAGGGTAAGGATAGAGGACTTCCAGATGAACTCGGTCTGTGCCGCGGGCACGGGCTCTTTCCTCGACCAGCAGGCTTCGCGCCTGGACCTCACGATAGAGGAGTTCGGCCAGCTTGCGCTCAAGAGCAAGAACCCGCCGAGGATCGCGGGCCGCTGCAGCGTTTTCGCAAAGAGCGACATGGTACACCTCCAGCAGATAGCCACCCCTAACTACGACATAGTGGCCGGGCTCTGTTACGCGGTTGCAAGGAATTTCAAGTCCACCATAGGCAAGGGCAAGAAGTTCAAAACGCCCGTGGCCTTCCAGGGGGGCGTGGCCGCAAACCCCGCGGTGAGGAAGGCCTTCAAGGACGTCCTTGAACTCGCCGACAGCGAGTACATAGTTCCCGAACACTTCGCCTCAATGGGCGCGCTGGGCGCTTTGTTTACCGCCCTTGACAAGGGTAAGGTTGACGCGGAGTTCAAGGGCCTTGATGAATTGGACTCATACATACACGGCAAAAGAACCCAGGAGAGGGCTCTCGAGCGGCTGTCCGCCCCCGCGGAACACCCCTTTGAGGTGGAGACCTCCACCGGGTATATTCTGGACAGGGCCAAGAAGCTTGACGTGTACATGGGCCTTGACGTGGGCTCCACGAGTACGAACGTTGTCTTGATAGACGGCGAAAGCAGGCTCGTTTCCAAGTGCTACCTGATGACCGCGGGCCGTCCCATCGAGTCCATAAGGACGGGCCTTAAAGAGGTATACGAGGAGTGCGGCCCTTACGTTAACGTCGTAGGGGTGGGAACGACCGGCTCCGGCAGGTACCTGACAGGGGACTTCGTGGGCGCAGATGTGGTGCGAAACGAGATTACCGCCCAGGCCACCGCGGCCGCGGCCATAGACCCGGCCGTCGATACCATTTTCGAGATCGGGGGGCAGGATTCAAAGTACATATCCCTTAACGACGGTGTCGTTGTCGACTTCGAGATGAACAAGGTCTGCGCCGCGGGCACGGGCTCTTTCCTCGAAGAGCAGGCCGAAAGGCTCGGCATAAACATAAAAAAGGAGTTCAGCGAGCTTGCCCTTAAGGCCGAAAGTCCAGCGCCAATGGGCGAGAGGTGCACGGTGTTTATAGAATCGGACATGGTCCACCACCAGCAGCGCGGAGTTGACAAGGGGGGGCTCGTGGCCGGGCTCTCCTATGCGATTGTGCATAATTATCTCAACAGGGTCGTGGGCGACAGGCGCATAGGAGAGAGGATATTCTTCCAGGGCGGCACGGCCGCCAACCTCGGGGTCGTAGCGGCCTTTGAAAAGATAACCGGCAAGAAGATAACCGTCCCGCCCCACCACGACGTCACCGGCGCCATAGGGGCCGCCATGCTGGCCATGAAGGAGAAGGACCCCGCAAAGGTGACCCCCTTCAAGGGCTTCGACCTTACGAGGAAAAGATACGAGCTACGCTCCTTTGAGTGCAAGGACTGCTCGAACCTCTGCGAGATAAGGAAGGTGGAGATGGAAGACGAGGAGCCTCTTTACTACGGGAGCCGCTGCGAAAAGTACGATGTCAAAACGGGCCCCAAGGAGGAAAACCCACTTCCCGAGCTATTCAAGGATAGAGAAAAGATACTTTTCAGTTCCTACAGGGACAAGAACCCGGGGGCCGATGCTCCCGTAATAGGGGTACCCAGGATACTCATGATGTACGAGCTCTATCCCTTCTGGAAGGCCTTCTTCACCGAGCTCGGCTACAGGATGAGGATCTCCGCGCCGACCAACAAGACGATAATAAGCGAAGGGATGGAAAGGATAGTCGCGGAGACGTGCTTCCCCGTAAAGGTAGCCCATGGGCACATCCAGGACCTTATCGATAAGGGGGTAAAAAGGCTCTTCCTGCCGAGCATCGTCAATATGCCGCCCGCCAGAAAGGGCCACCACTTTACGGTCCTCTGTCCCTACGTGCAGTCCATGCCCTATCTCACCAGGGCGGCCTTTGATTTCGAGGCCCAGGGTGTAGAGGTCCTGAGCCCGGTCATACACTTTAACCAGGGCACTCCCGGGCTCAAGAGGGAATTCTACCGCTTCGGTAAAGACCTCGGAAGAGGCAGGAGCGCTGTAGACAGGGCCCTCAAGGCCGCCCTCGGCGCGCAGGAGACTTTCCGAAAAAGACTCCTTCAAAGGGGTAGCGAGGTCCTCGACGGGCTCGGCCCCAACGAGACCGCCCTTGTAATCGTGGGGAGGTCATACAATACGACCGATGCGGGGATGAACTTAGAAATCCCACAGAAACTGCGCGACATGAACGTTATCGCCATACCCTTTGACATGCTCCCGGTCGAAAATGCCATTGACGATGAGCTGGCCGGGGAGATGTACTGGAAGAGCGGCCAGAGAATACTCGCAACAGGCAAGCTCGTAAAGGACGACCCGAGGCTCTTTTCCGTATACATAACCAACTTCGGGTGCGGCCCCGACTCCTATATA
>JAUVFY010000183.1 GCA_030594025.1 Deltaproteobacteria bacterium
TCGAGATACGGCCGCCACCTCTCTGTTGTAATGCTCGACATAGACCGCTTCAAGGACTACAACGACAGGTTCGGACACCTCGAGGGCAACAAGGTGCTTAAAGCCATAGCGAGGCTCCTTACGGAAAACTCGAGGATTACCGACACCGTCGCCCGCTTCGGCGGTGAAGAGTTCTGCATAATATTTCCGGAGGTAAAAAAGCAAGGGGCCGAGGTCGTTGCAAAGTGGATACTCAAGACGATATCCGACTATCCCATGCCCCACAGAAAAGTCACCCTGAGCGGCGGGATAGCCAGCTACCCCGGCGGGGGCAAGGGCCATATCGGGCTCTTGAAGAAGGCGGATTCGTTGCTCTACAAGGCCAAGAAGGAGGGGCGTAACCGTGTATGCTCGTGACCGGGGCGCTCTTGTAGGAAGCCCGGCCGGTGATTACCGGTCGCTCGATTTGACTCAAAGAAAAATTTTGCTCTAATAGACTAACCACGAGCTTTTCCGGGGGCTTGTCCGGAGACTTTTATGGCAAGGAAGAAAGTACAAAAAATAGAAAAGATTACCTCCCTTACCCCGAAGGAACTCGAAGTTCTCAAATGGGTTCAGGAGGGCAAGACCAACGATGAGATAGCCACGATAATCGGCAACTCGAAGTGGACCGTAAAGTTCCATCTCAAAAACCTTATGAAAAAACTCTCCGTTACGACCAGGGCCCAGGCGGTGAGCCAGGCCATAGGCGAGGGGATGTTGCAACCGTCGGAGCCACTTTATCCGGCTGGGGCGAAGACAGAGCCCAGGGTCAATGTCGGGATCGTGGGCTGCGGAAAAGGCGGTTTGGCGGTCATGAGTATACTGAAGGATAACCCGTTAATAGACATCAGGTGGGTGGCTGAAAAGAACTATCAGGCCCCGGGCGTGGAGCTCGCCAGTAAGCTGAACATACCCGTTGAGAAGAACTACAAGAAAGTCGTGGGCGACGGGGTCGACATAATTATCGAGGTAACGGGCTCGAAGGATGTAAGAAGGGAACTGGAGAGGACAAAACCGGCCGATACGGAACTCATAGGCGGGAACTCGGCCCGGCTCCTGTGGCAGCTCGTCGACGAGAGGAGGAAGAGGCACGAGGAAAGGGAGAAGATACTCAAGCAGCACGAGGGCCTGTATCACATGGGTTTCGTAATAGAGAACATCCAGAGCTTGAAGGACGTTGCATATGCGCTCGTCGATTATGCGACCGTGCTTACAAACACCCCAGCCGGCTCCCTGGCACTCTTCGACGAAAGAAGAGAGGAGATGGTACTGCTCTCGTCAAAGGGTTTCAGCGAAGATTTCAACAAGGTCGAGAGGTGGGAGATACGGAAGGGCGAGCTTACAAACGAGATATTAAACCAGAACGAGCAGGTTTTCATACCGGACCTGAGGGAGCATCCCCACAAGAACCGGCTCCTTTTAAAAGAAGGCGTAAGGACGGTCCTTGCGGCCCCGCTCTCCGTTGAGGGGAGGATCGTGGGGATCCTGAGCGTAAACGACTTCAAAAAGAGGAAGTTCAGAGCGGAGGACGTTTCACTTTTTTCTCTCCTTACGCTCTATGCGGCACTCACGGTGGAGAGGGTCAGGTCCATCGAGGAACTGCAGCTTTTGAGCGTAACCGACGGGCTCACGGGGCTCTATAACCAGAGGTACTTAATAGAGCAGATTAAAAGGGAGATTAACAGGGCTCAGAGGCACTCCAGGAACATGTCCGTAATAATGCTGGACATAGACCACTTCAAATCCTACAACGACAGGTTCGGTCACCTCGAGGGTAACAGGGTCCTCAAGGGCCTTGCGAAACTCTTCATGAAAAACGTACGCACCAACGACACGGTCTCGCGTTTCGGGGGCGAGGAGTTCTGCATCATTGCACCAGAGCTGAATAAGCTTGAGGCCGTAAAGTTCGCAAGGAGGATTATAAAAGAGGCCTCCCGACTGCCCCTCCTTAAAAAGAAGCTAACGCTGAGCGGGGGGGTGGCCACCTACCCGGAGGACGGCAAAGGCCACTTCCAGCTCATAGAAAAGGCTGACTCGGGCCTTTACAGGGCCAAGGGCCTGGGCCGAAGCCGCATATGCTCTTAACGGGCGCAGCCGTTTAAATAAAACCCTTTCTCTTCCCCTTCTGACCTTTGGCGAGAATCTTTTTGAACTCCCTCTCTGAGATTATCCTTAGACCAAGCTTTCTCGCCTTCTCGTACTTGCTCCCCGGCTCTTCGCCTGCCACAACGAAGTCGACCTTTTTACTCACACCCGCCGCGCCGCTGCCCCCCTCGGCCTCTACGAGCCTCGTTGCCTCCTCCCTCGTAAAGGATTTCAGGGCGCCGGTGAACAGCAAGCTCTTTCCAAGGAGTTTCCCCTTTTTCTTTTTCTCCTTTTCGGGGAAGACTACCCCGGCCTTTTTAAGCTTTTCGATTACCTTTATATTGTGGGGTTCGCTGAAGAACTCCACTATGCTGTGGGCCGTTTCAGGTCCCACCTCGTGGATATTCAAAAGCTCTTCTTCTTTTGCCTTCTTCAAGGCCCCAAGGCTCCCGAACTCCTCGGCCAGTAAAGAGGCCATGTGCTCTCCCACGCCGCGTATGCCCAGTGCGTAAATCAGTCTCGCAAGGGTGGGGGTTTTACTCCTCTCGATTGCGTTGAGGAGGTTTTCAACGGACTTGTCGGCCCACCTTTCGAGGCCCACGATGCTTTTTTTGTTTAAAGAGTATATATCCGAAACGTCCTTAAGGAGCCCCTCCTCAACGAACTGGTCGATGTGCTTTCCCCCCAGCCCGTCTATGTCCATGGCCCTCTTTGTAACGAAGTGGCGTATGGTCTCTTTTAGCTGTGCCGGGCACGAGAGCCCCCCGGTACAGAAGTGTATCGCACCGACCCTTTCAACCTTTGATCTGCACACGGGGCATACACCGGGCATCCTGAAGGCCCTTTCGCGGCCCGTTCTTTTTTCCTTTACCA
>JAUVFY010000233.1 GCA_030594025.1 Deltaproteobacteria bacterium
AGCTTTTCGGCCGCCGTGCCGGGACAGGGGCATACGTTCAACCCTCCCGGCGGCCACCCGGCATCGGTTACGATCTCGCCGAGCTTCAGGGCCGTAAGCGGGGTCTTTGAGGCGGGCTTTATTATTATCGAGTTGGCGCACGCCATGGCCGGGGCCACCTTGTGTGCCACGAGGTTAAGGGGGAAGTTGAAGGGCGTTATGCCGAGAACCGGGCCCAGGGGGAACCTCCTCACTATACCTATCCTTTTTTCGGAGCCGGCCATTATATCAAGCGGTAAAAGCTCGCCGGTGAGCCTCTTGGCCTCTTCAGAAGCTATCTGGAAGGTATTTACCGCCCTTGCTACCTCGCCCCTTGCGTCCGTAATGGGCTTTCCGGCCTCTTTGCAAATGGTCCGTGCAAGCTCTTCGGCCCTGTCCTTCAACCCCTGTACGACCTTTGCTAAAACTGCGGATCTCTGGTATGCGGGCATGGTCCTTATGGTTTCAAAGGCCTCTACAGAGCTTTTAAGGGCTTCTTCGAGTTCATCGGGTCCCGCGATATAGGTAACCCCGGCGAGGTTGCCGTCATATGGGTTTATTACCTCGAGCTCTTTATCCGTGGTTACCCAGCTGCCGCCTATAAGTATCCTGAATTCTCCGGCCATCTGTAAACCTCCCAGTACAAATAATTAACAGAAAAGCCGCCCCCCGTCAAACATTGTCTTTCTTTGAGTAGATGCTATAATTTGTTATAATAAAGGAGAAAGCTGTCAGCATTCGGTCCAATCGTATAATTCAACATAGGGAGGTTCGCTTATTCCACAACTCTACGGCAATACTTCAGGGCTGAAATCGAGCCAGATAAAAAGCCTCGAGCGCATATACAGGCGCCGCATACCAAGGACACGACTGATTTCGGCGGAACTTGCAAGGTACCTTACAGAGCTCTCGAGCGAGGTCAAAAGACAGCTCGGCATAATCGTTGACCGGAGCGGCACCGTGGTGGTCGCCATAGTGGGAGACGAAAAGGGTATCTTAATACCGGCTCTAAAGCCCCTGGGAAGAAGGAGCTTGAGGGGGGTACGCTGCATACACACCCATCTCAAAGAAGAACCCCTCACCCGGGACGACTTGACCGACCTTGCCCTTTTAAGGCTCGACGTCATGGCCGCCATAGGCGTTAGAGCCGACGGGCTTCCCGGCTTTATCCACACCGCCCACCTCCTCCCGGTAAACCCCGAGGGAAAGACTTACGAGCTTTTGCCACCGGTGCCGTTCCACCGTTTCGATCTCCACATGGACGAGTTCATAGAGGCACTCGAGGCCGAGATGGGTAGAGCCGCCGTAAGGGACGTAAGGGACAAAAGAGAAAGGGCCATACTCGTAAGCGTTTCCACGAAGTCCCCTGATGAGCAACTCGAGAGCCTTGAGGAGTTAAAATCGCTGGCCGAGACGAGTAACGTCGTTATCCTCGACGCCGTCTACCAGAAACCCGCCAAGCTCAACCCCCGTTACCTCATGGGCACCGGCAAGATAAAGGAACTGATTATTAATGCCCTTCAGAAGGAGGCTACCCTCTTGATATTCGACCAGGAGCTCACCCCCACGCAGGTGAGGGAGTTGGGTAACATAACGGAACTCAAGGTGATAGACAGGACACAGCTCATACTCGACATCTTCGCCCAGAGGGCCCATTCCCGGGACGGAAAAGTCCAGGTCGAGCTCGCTCAATTAAAATACCTCTTGCCCAAACTTACGGGCAAGGGCACAACGTTATCGAGGCTCATGGGAGGAATAGGAGGAAGGGGCCCCGGGGAGCCAAAGCTCGAGATAGATAGGCGAAGGGTCCAGGACAGGATAAGCCACCTTCAAAAACAGCTTAAGAGCCTGAGCCGCGCAAGAAGCGCCAGAAGGAGTAAAAGGGCCAGAAGCGGCATACCCATAATATCCATCGTGGGGTACACGAACGCGGGGAAATCAACGCTCTTGAATAAACTCACCAACAGCTCTACCCTCGTTGAGGACAAGCTCTTCGCAACCCTTGATACCGCCACGAGGCGCTTGAGGTTCCCCAGGGAAAGGGACGCCGTTATAACCGATACCGTGGGGTTCATAAAGAACATGCCTGAGGAGCTAAAAAAGGCCTTCAAGACCACCTTAGAGGAGATGGTGGATGCCGATATACTCCTGCACATGGTGGATATCTCGAGCCCGCTCTTTGAAAAGCATATAGAAACGG
>JAUVFY010000162.1 GCA_030594025.1 Deltaproteobacteria bacterium
CACCTGAGACATCCTGAATGGGGTATCGGAAAGGTTATCGAGGAGAAGAACTCCACAGTACCCGGGGGTCTCAGCATGGTCAGGATCGAATTCGGAAACGTGGGCCTCAAGACCTTCAACAACAATATAGATAGCCTTTACTGCTGCTACCACGCGGGGGTGAGAAGACACACCTGAAGTGCGTCCCGCACCCCGCCGGCCACACCCCCGGCATCCCCGGACATTTTCCCGTTAATCCCTTTAAAAAAGCGGCTCCCCCTTCATCTCCGGGGGCACATCGAGCCCCATAATCTTTAAAACCGTAGGGGCAACGTCCGCGAGCCCTCCATCGGGCCTGAGCGTTAGAGCACTCCTTTCATCGTCAACGAGGATGAAGGGTACTCTGCTCGTTGTATGGGCCGTGTGGGGGTCTTCAGAGGCCGCCTCCATCATCTGTTCCGCGTTACCGTGGTCCGAGGTTATAATTACGACCCAGCCCTTTTTAAGGGCTGAATCGACCACCCTGCCCACGGCCCGGTCTACGGCCTCACAGGCATTTATAGCGGCATGGAGGTTTCCCGTATGGCCCACCATGTCTCCGTTTGCAAAGTTCATGAGTATAAAGCCTTGCCTGCCTCCGTTTATCCTTTCGGCGGCTGCCGTGGCTATCTCCGGGGCCCTCATGGCGGGGGCCTTGTCATATGTGGGCACTTCTTTTACCGAAGGGATAAGAAACCTCTGTTCTCCGGGTAAGGGTTTTTCCTGTCCCCCGTTGAAGAAAAAGGTCACGTGTGCATATTTTTCTGTTTCGCTGACCCTGAACTGCTCGATACCGTTTCGGCTCAGGACCTCTCCGAGGAGGTTCTTAAGCTCCTGGGGCTGGAAAAGCACCGGGAGATTGAACTCCTTGTCGTACTCGGTCATGCAAAGGAAGTTTGTTAGCTTCGGACATTTTTTCCTTTCAAAGCCGGTAAAATCCTTGGCGATGAAAGCCGTTGTCAGCTCCCTGGCCCTGTCGGCCCTGAAGTTAAAAAACAAAATGCTGTCGCCGTCCCATACGGTGGCCGTTGGTTTGCCAAAGCTCATTATTACTACGGGCAGGACGAACTCATCGGTTTCGCCTTTTTTATAGGCCTTCTTAACCGCCGCCACCGGGTCTTCCGCTTTCACCCCCTCTCCCTCGACAAGGGCGGCATAAGCCTTTTTTACCCTGTCCCACCTCCGGTCCCTGTCCATGGCGTAGTAGCGTCCCGCAACCGTTGCAATTCTTCCCACGCCTATCTTCTTAATGTTGGCCCCGAGTCCTTCAATAAAACCCTTTCCGCTCGTGGGAGGGGTGTCCCTGCCGTCGAGGAAGGCGTGTATGTAGACCTTCTCGAGAGCCCTCTTCTTCGCCACGTCGAGTATGGCGTATAGGTGGCTGATGTGGCTGTGAACCCCTCCGTCGGAAAGAAGCCCCATAAGGTGCAGCGCCGCCCCCCTCTCCTTCACGTTCATTATCAAACCGTTTAATTTCGGGTTTTCGTAGAAGGAGCCGTCCGCTATGGTCGTGTTTATCCTTGTAAGCTCCTGGTATATGATCCTTCCTGCGCCAAGGGTCAGGTGGCCTACCTCGGAATTGCCCATCTGTCCTTTGGGAAGCCCTACGGAAAGCCCTGATGCGTTCAACCGTGTGGATGGGTATCTTTGAAGGAGTCGATCCAGGTTCGGGGTATCTGCCAGGCTGGTTGCGTTGCCGTCTTTGTTTTCACTTATACCCCACCCGTCCATGACGATAAGGACGACTGGTCTCATCGGTTGTGCCCTTCACCGGTAGGCATTGTGTGGGATGTGGAGGCCGGGGAAAACTCTACACTCATGCGGAGGGTGTTCCAGCTCTCGCAGTCCTGGCACCGCGGCTGCCAGTCCGGCACGCTGTGATTACACCTCGTGCACCGGAAAGGCGGGGGTAGCTCCTTGTCCAGGCCCAGGGCTGTTTTAAAAAGGGTCGCGGACTTGCTTCCCTGCTCGCGCCTTGAATATGCCTCGCCCAGGAGTATCCTGTGGTAAAAACCCTCCTCGCCTTCGCTCGCTAGCCTTTCGAGCTCATCTATCGCGTTGTCGACCATCTCAAGCCTCAGGTAAAGCCTCGAAAGAAGCAGCCTAAGATTTATATCCCCCGGTCTTTGAGCTATGGCCTTCTCATACCTGTCGAGAATTTTCTGAGGGTCAGAGGCCTTGAGATAGGTATCTTCGAGTCTCAAGAAAAGTGCCTCGTCATTGTACCTTTCAAAAGCCTTATCCCAGAGCTTAATTGCATCGGAGTGTTTCCCCTTAGTTAAATGAAGGTCCCCTAGAAGAAGGTGTGCCGGTATGAAGGCGTCGTCGTTCTTCAACGCCTCTTTCGCAATCTGCTCGGCCCCGTCGAGGTTCCCCTCGTTCATGAGCTCAACGGCGCTTTCATAAAGGAGCCCCGTAAGGAGTCCCTTTTCCTTAGCAAGGTCCTCGCCGTTGCGGCCCCGGGAGACGAGCCTTTTCTGCAGCTCTGACGCCTCCTCCCATTCGCTCTCCTTTATCCGCAAATCCCTGAGCCCCTTTAATGCAAAGGGGTTTTTGGGATCCATCTCGAGCATCTCCTTGAAGGTCTTGGCGGCCTTATAGGAGTCTCTGGTAATAAGCGAGTCCTTTGCGATGGCGGATAGGACCTCCATGTTGCCGGGGTCCTTTAAAAGTCCGGACTCGAGAATCTTCATCGCCTCGTCTGGCCTCTTAGCCTCCATGTTGGCCTTGGCGAGGCAAAGCAGTATATCAATATCCTGGGGGTTTGCCGCAAGGGCCTTCTCGAAGAACTGGCGCGCCTTTTCCGGATTTCCTCTCAAAAGCTCCGCCGTACCTTTCCGGTAATTCGCCTCCGATTGTTCCCTCAGTCTTTTCTCCCTCCTGACCCTGATATCCTTTATTACCCTCCTGGCATCCACAAAAAGGGAGTTGAATACGGCTAGTGTAACACCGGCAAAAAATCCAAAGAAGACAAGGACGGTGACGGGTAAGATAAAGATCCAGTCCTCTGTTATCTTAAAGTTTACCTCTGCCGGGTTTACGGTGTGGAGGTAGAAAAAGGCGCCTATGATGATTACGAGTAAAAAAAGTATTATCCTTGAATACATAGTCCTCAAAGGTAAAGATGTGCGGTTATAAATGAATGGCCCCCGGGAGCCTCCTGCCTCTCAATGTGAATAGGGCTCTCCCCTCATAATCGTAAACGCCCTGTAAACCTGTTCGGCGAGAACGAGGGTAGCGAGCTCGTGGGGCAGGGTCATTGGAGAAAGGGAGAGAACGGTGTCCGAGGCTTCGATGACCTCTTTGTGAACCCCGAAAGGGCCGCCCACTATGAAACAGAGCCGCTTTTTCCCTCCCGAAAGGAGCCCCTCGATGAACCTGGCAAAACCCTCAGATTTAAATAACCTGCTCCCGGCCCCATCCTCCGATAAAACGCATTTGTAGTCGCTTATGCCAACCCTCGAAAGTATCCTTACGGCCTCTTTTTTGAGTCCCCCTGG
>JAUVFY010000036.1 GCA_030594025.1 Deltaproteobacteria bacterium
GAGAGAGGGATTCGAACCCTCGGTACACGATTAATGTACTCACGATTTCCAGTCGTGCCCCTTCGGCCGCTCGGGCATCTCTCCGCGGGAAATCCCCTTTTTAATTTTTTAATCTTTTAATTAAGTCTGGCGGAGAGAGAGGGATTCGAACCCCCGGTTCCGTAAAACGGAACAGCTGATTTCGAGTCAGCCCCCTTCGTCCGCTCGGGCATCTCTCCGTTTTGAGTTTTTAACCGCTCGGAATCGGCTCAACGAGCGTTAGCTGGAACCTTTCGTGCCCGTAGGAGTTGAAGTCCGGGAAGGCCTTGAAGATCCACCCCTTTGCAACGCTCTTGTCACCTTCAAAGAGCTCGACCATTATTGCGACGTTTTTGGGCTCGTTGGACCTTGAGCCGATGTGGTCAGCGAACATGGCATAGTCAGGAACTAAAGCCTCCACCTTAAGCTTAAAGCCCGTGTCCTTGAGGGCCATGGTTCCACCGACCTCCATCGTGAGGACCTGACTCGTCTGGGACGAGACATCCATGACCTCGAGCTTCACTTCCTTCCACGTGGCCTTTACCTCTTCGGAAATCCTTACTTCCTTTGTGCTCCCGGTAGAGGGGTGTTTCCCGGTCGTGAGCTCTTCGACGGATTTCGATACCATCGGGTGGCCAGCGGGCAGTTCCTCGCCCGCCTCCTTTACTTCGGTAGCCGGACCCACTTCCACTACTTCGATTGTCTCGGTCTCTTCCCTGCCGCACGCTGAAACAAATAAAACCAGAACCGCCCCTATTATAAGAGCTTCTCTCATGCCCATAATTAGTTGGCAACCTCCTTAAGTTTATCGATAAATGTTAACACCTGGAACAGATTTTTGAAAGGGAAATCTTCGTTCAGAAAGAGCCCCCTCGTTTTTTAAAAGACGGCTCTTAGCGCCTCAACGAAGTGAGCCAGCTCTCCTCGAGCACGTCGTAAGGGATATAGATGGCCGAAGAGATCGCCTCGTCTAAACCATAACCCTCTGAGAGGCCCTCGAGTATTGTCTTTACCGAGAAGGGGCCGAATTCGTTTATTATATACTCGGTTGCCGAAAGGCTCAAGGCGTAGGCACTGGCCACGTCATTGTCCATAAGGCGCATGAAAGAGCCCTCAAGGGCCCTCAGGGAAACCTTCCGGGTACTTACGGAGTCTTTGATTATACGCTCATAGGATGAGGCCCTTTTGCCCTCCTCGTACTGGGCTATTCCCTCGTTTAGCCATACAGGAGCGTTCCCGCCGGATAGCCTGTGGACAACGGCATGGGTGTACTCGTGAAAGATCACCTTTTCGAGCACGTCGGTCCTCTCTGTTATGCCGCCGGCTGGTATCTTTATGCGGCCGTCGTAGAGTGCTCCAACCCAGGTGGGGCTCCGGGTTGTATCACGGAACTCCTCGCTGGAATACAGAACGGCCCCAACCGTCTCATCGGGATAATAACCGAGGTCCGCTCCGACCTTGAAGTAAGCCTCCTCCAGGAGTATCGCTATTACGTTTCCCGTCACCGAGTTCACCCCGCCCTCGAACCTTACGACGAAATGGCTCCCCTCCCTGGTTCTAAACCCGGCCTCCACCTCGTTTTCGCCGCGGAGCCTTCGAAGGGCCTGTTTGATACCTTTGTCCCCGGGGTCAATGGCCAGGCCCCTTTCAAAATAACCTATGGCCTCGTCAAGCTCCCCGCTACGGTAATGTTGGTCGCCAAGGTTCGAGTAAATGCTTTTAAGAAGCCCCTTGGCCTCCGGGTCTGTTTTAATTTCCTCAAGGGCCGCGGCCGCACCCTCGAGGTCGTCTTGTTTCAGCCTTGCATAAGCCAACCATTTATAAAAGGTCGGGTTCTTTTCAAGCCCTATGGCTTCTGTAAAGTGTCGGCCAGCACCGGAGAAGTCTTCATCCTTATACTCCTGCAATGCCATAGAGGCCAGGCTGTGGGCGAGATTGTGCTTGAGGATTTCATCGTCCGGCGAGTCAGTGAGGGCCTCTCCGAAAAGACGTACAGCTTCGGGCCAGTCGCCATCGTTGAAGGCCCTTACCGCCTCGTTGGCGGTGGTTGTACCCTCTTCGTAAACTTCGGGGACTTTTATCTCAGGCTTGTAAGGCAGGGCTTCGGAAAAGACAGGGCCCTGTGGCGTTTCCTTCACTTCCAGGGGCGTAAACTCAGGGGCCTTTTCTTCATCGACCCGGGGGCTTCGTGTGTGAATGTAATATACAGTGCCTGATATGAGGGAAAGTATTACGAGGGTACTTAAAAAAGCTGTTATGGAGCTTTTTTTCTCGGGTGGGCGGGACCTTCTACGAGGCCCCGTAGTGACTTTGCCGGATGGGGAGGCCGGGTCGGCTCCGCACCTGGGACAGACCCTGGTGCCGTCGGGCAGGTTCGCCCAGCACGTTCTACAAAACATCAGGACCTCTTTCTCATCTTTACCGCTCCGAGTATCAGGTTTGCAACTACAGAGACGAAATATATCTCGTCTTCTTTAAACTCTCTCAGCTCAACGGTCTGCGCGTTGAGGACCCCGAAGGGCTCTTCACCGGAGAATATGGGGTACGAGTACATGGTCTTTATCCTGTACTGCTCCTCTTTTGTCTCCGGGAAGTACCTGTAACGGGGGTCCTTGGAGATATCGGGAACGAGCATGGGCTTTTTTTCCTTAACGGCGGTGCCCGTTATCCCCTCTCCTATCTTGAGCTTTGCCTTTCCCACGGCATTCTGTGAGAGGCCGTACGTGCCCCTTAAGACCAGGTATTCACCGTCCCACAGGTATATGGAGCAGATGTCCACCCCGAGCCTCCTGGCGGTCTTTTCGGTTATGCTTTTTAAAATATCTTCGAGGTCATAGTCCGAAGAGGCGAGCATACTGATCTCTTCCAGGCTTATTATCTCCATCCTCTCCCTGTCGGCCCTCTGGTGCTCGAAGTAAAACTCGCCAGTTTCATCGAACTTGAGCGGCATAAGGCTCTCTCGAGAGTAGTGCGGGTTTATGGCCTTGCTCGCAGAGGGTGACGGCCTGTACTCGGAGAATCCACACTGGCAGTAGAACTTTACCTTGAAGTCGTCTATGCGACTTGATTGCATCTTTCTGCCGCATTTTCTGCATCTTATAACCGGTCCCATTGGATCTTCCTTCTGGATTTTTTTAACCGTTATCGGGGTGAGGGAGCCTGAGCCTTACGACTTCGTTTTTTTTGCCGGGGGTGCCGAGATCTTCTCCGTCAAAGGTAAGTTCCACGCCACCGCCGTTTCCAATTAGCAAAAAAAAACCCTTGAGGCCTCCCAGCTAATACTGTCCCCCTCATCCAAAAGCACCTCAAAGGGGTTGCCGTCGTCTATTACCACCCTTATCCAGGTAACCTCTCTGGCGTTAACCGCAAGGGTGTGGATCTTTTCCAGGGCTTCTACGGTGGTACCGGCCGAAGGTAATTTATCCTTCTTCTCTTCGGCCGCAGGCTCAACAGGCGGTGCGGTGGCTACCTCTTCCGATTTAACCAGTTCCCTTACCGGCTCCCTTAAGAAGACGAAGTACATAACGACCGTCAATACCCCTATGGTTAAGAGAAAGACCACGAGTGCATTGGATGACAGCCAGGACTCAAGCTCAGTGCCCTCTCGCTTGACCTCTTTTGCCTTGTTAAGGGTCTCTTTGAGATAGATCTCGAAACGGAGCACAGCGTCGTTTCCGTCAAGGCCCAGACAGTTGCAATATGCTTTTATGAAACCCTTTACGTAGGTGGGGTGGGGCAGCAGTTCGTATTCGTCCCTTTCGAGCGCCTCGAGGAGCTTCAAGCTCACCTTTATATCTTCGGCAAGGTCTTTCAGGGAAACACCCCGAAGTACCCGCTCCCTTTTGAGATATTCGCCGGGACTTTCCATGCCTTTAAGGTCTTATCTGATAAGTTCTATGTATTCTTTGGCCGACCGTGCCTTTTCGCTCCTAGGGGCAAGCTCCACGACCCTCTCAAAGGCCTTCAATGCACCGGCCTTGTCTTTTTTCCGCATTAGCAAGATGCCCAGGTTGTAGTGGGGCTCGGGAAAATCCGGAACGAGCTCTGCTGCGGTCTCGAAGGACTTTACGGCCTCGTCGGTCTCGCCCAGCTTGGTAAGGGTAAGACCCATGTTGTTGTATGCCATGGCGAACTTTGGATTGACCTCCACGGCCTTTTTGTAATGTAAAAGCGAGGTTCTGTATTGACCCTTGTTATAGTAGGCCCAGCCGAGGTTGTTGTACGCCCATTCGGGTGTCCTGTAGAATATATCCCTGAGAGCAGCCTTGAAGTGGGGGATGGCAATGTCCCAGCTTTCAAGTTCCAGGTACACGGCCCCGAGGTTCATGTGGGCCTCGGAAAAAGCGGGCCTCAGTGTTACGGCCTTCCTCAAGTGAACGATAGCCTGGTCGTACATCTTCTTGCCCACAAAGTAAGTAAGGCCAAGAAGGCGCTGGTAGCGAGGATTTTTGGGATCCAGCTCGACCGCTTTTGTGAGCTCCTTAAGTGCCTCCATATAGTTGCCTTCGCTGAAGTACACCCGGCCGGTTCTATAGTGTATGGAGGCTTCTTCTTTTTTTCTCTCGGATGAAGAAGCCCCGCAAGAGACTGATAGAAGAACTACAAGAAGCAAGATGGCGGCTCTTTTTACATTCATTGGGTAATCCATATTCAAGTTAGTATTGAAATGATATCATATGTCTTCAAAATGGGTCAACCGTTTAAACTCCTTGTACCTCGAGTGGATCTCGTCGAGGCTTAAACGGTGAAGTCTTTCGAGGCTGAAGGCCTCAACGTTGAACGAGGCCAGCACACTTCCGAATATCATGCCCTTTCGCAGGTTATCCTCTCCTGTGTCCCCTGTGTTTGCGAGGTAGCCCATGAGGCCGCCAGCAAAACTGTCCCCTGCCCCGGTGGGGTCGTATATCTCCTCAAGGGGGTAGGCGGGAGCGGAAAACACAGAAGAGGCGTTGAACATCAAGGCCCCGTACTCGCCCCGTTTTACTATGAGGGTCGAGGGACCGCATTCGAGTATCGTCCGTGCCGCACCCACAAGGCTCGGCACCCCGGCAAACTCCCTCGCCTCCGTCTCGTTTATAACGAAAAGGTCGACGCGTTTTAAAAGCTCCCTCAGGGCCTCGGGCTTTCCCTCTATCCAGTAGTTCATCGTGTCGCAGGCAACGAACCTGGGACCCTTCACCTGTTCAAGGACCCTCAGTTGCAGTTCCGGGTCTATGTTGGCGAGGAAGACAAAGGGGCAGTCCCTGTAAGCCTGGGGTATGGTGGGGTTGAAATCGCTGAATACGTTAAGTTCCGTTTTAAGGGTGTGTGCCAGATTGAGGTCGTACTCATAACGGCCCCGCCAGCGGAAGGTCTTTCCTCCCGGGACCCTGTTAAGTCCCTCAAGGTCTATGCCCTTCTGGTTGAGCATCGAGACATGCTCTTCCGGGAAGTCCTCGCCCACCACCGCAACCAGCCCCACGTCGGCGAAAAAGCTGGCCGCGGTGGAAAAGTACGTGGCAGAGCCCCCTAGTACCTCCTCGGCCTTTCCGAAGGGGGTCTCAACGGAATCGAAGGCAACGGAACCGACTACGAGAATATTCATAAGCCTCCTTAAATAAAACCGCTATTCGTGAACGTTATGCGTGTCCGCAAACGAACTACGGACACGGACAACGGTCTTTTACAGGTACTTGCCTATGAGGAGTTCAAGGTCCTTTCTTGTCTTCTCAGGTATGGATGTCCTGTCCGTGACTATTGCGTATTCAAGGGCAGAGGCGCACTTGCATTGCCTGGGCCCCGTGATCTTCCCCACGGCGTTTTTGATGATATTTTTTGCCATGGATACGTTTTTTTTGAGTGTTGCGAGGATCATGTCCACGGTTACCGACTCCTCGGTCGCGTGCCAGCAGTCATAGTCAGTGGAAAGGGCGATCGTACCGTAACATATCTCGGCCTCCCTCGCGAGCTTCGCCTCGGGGATGTTGGTCATGCCTATTACGTCGACCCCGAGTTTCCTGTAGATTACGGACTCGGCCCGCGTTGAGAACTGGGGCCCCTGGATGCACATGTACGTGCCCCCCTTATGGACAGTGGCACCGGCCTCCTTTGCGGAGCTAAAAAGGACCTCGACCATGTCGGGGCAGACCGGGTCTGCAAACTCCACGTGCCCCACTATGCCGGAGCCGAAAAAGGTGCTTGAGCGTCCGTTCGTGCGGTCGAAGAACTGATCTGCAATGACGATATGCCCAGGCTCTATGTCCTCTCTCATGCTTCCCACGGCCGAGACTGATATGAGCCACTCGCACCCAAGCTTTTTCATCCCGTAGATGTTGGCCCTAAAGTTGATCTCCCCGGGCAGAAGCCTGTGGTCTCTACCGTGCCTGGGAAGAAAGACCATCCGGGTGTCCCCAAGCGTGCCGGTCGTGTACTCGTCCGAGGGCTCTCCGAAGGGGGTTAAAACCCGCACACGCTGAACGTCGGTAAGGCCCTCGATGTCGTAGAGCCCGCTTCCGCCAATAACGCCGATTGTTTTCTTGGCCATCTTAAATTAAAACTCCCGGGAAAATCAGTCTGGGTTTAACTGTAACTTTTATCATCAAGCCCCTTTTCCGGTCAAGGCCTTTTGTTCTCTTCCCCTTAACTGGCCGCAAGCAGCCATTATGTCCGAACCCCTGGACGCCCTCACGATGACGTCGTAATGGGCCTCCATGAGTATCTTTCGAAAGGCTCCGATGCACTCTGTTTCCGGACGTTTGAAGGGCGAGCCCGGAGGCGGGTTCAAGGCTATGAGGTTTATCTTTGTGGGTATGCCCCTTAGAAGGCGTGCGAGCCTGCGGGCGTCTTCGGGGGTGTCGTTCAGGTCCTTCATGAGCACGTATTCTATTGTTATCCTCTTACCCCTTCTTAACGGATAGGCCATGAGCGCGGCGAGGAGCCCCCCCAGGGGATACTTCTTGTTTATGGGCATTATCTGGCTCCGAACCTGGTCGGTCGTTGCGTTGAGCGATACGGCGAGGTTCACGGAGGCATCCCGGCCGAGCCTTTTTATGCCAGGAGTAAGTCCCGCGGTTGAGACCGTGACCTTGCCGGAAGAAAAGCCGAGCCCTTTAGGGTCCGTGAGAACGTTAATGAACTTCAAGACCTCTTCGTAATTAGCTAAAGGCTCCCCCATGCCCATCAAGACGACGTTCGTTATGCGCTTTATGTCCTTTAAAAGCCCTTCTTTTACCAATCCCGTGGCGACATGGACCTCGCCGGTCATCTCCGAGAGTATTAAATTTCTTCCGGGCCCGTACATCCCGGTCATACAGAAGCTGCACCCGAGGGCGCATCCCGCCTGGGTGGAAACGCAAAGGGTAAGCCTCTTTTCCTCGGGTATAAGGACGCTCTCGATTCTCTCGCGGTCTTCGAGTTCAAAAAGGAGTTTTACCGTACCGTCACCGGAGTGTTTTGTGCCCGTAAGGGCAGGAAGACCGATATAATAAGACCCTTGTTTGAGGGTATTCCTGAAGACCTTCGAGATATCGGTCATCTCATCTATCGCGCGTGCACCCTTTTTAAAGAACCAGCCGTAGAGCTGCGCGGCCCTATAAGGCTTCTCGCCGAGCCCACTGACCAGGTCAAGGAGTTCGTCGTATGTGAAGTCTTTCAGGTTCCGGCTTTTCTTCGTCAATGCTGCTTGCTTACGATTACGGGACACCAGTGAAGTCCGTTTTTTGTATTTTTCAGCCTGGATGGCGGGCTCGGGTGGGCTACTCTTCAAGCCTGGCTATTAGCCAGTAGACAACACCGAGTACGGCTAGGGCGGCGATAAGTGTTACCTGGGCCTCGATGGCCTCGGGAGAGATGGTTGTAATGAGGATCTTCCTTATTACGGCGACCAGGGCAACGCTTATAAATACCTTTATGGCGAACTTCCCGCCCCTCAATTGCCTTATCTCGTTATCCATGAGCTCAATTACTATCCAGAGCATGAGCATGCTGCCTAAGGTGCTCAAAAGGCCCTTTTCGATGTCGCCTTGGAAAAGGTGTGTGAGGTCATAGACAAAAAGCCCTATGACCAGCACCCCGATAGCGACAAGACCGAGGACGAGTACGAGGTTCAACCCGTAGGAGAAACGGTTTGCAAAGGTTATAAGATAGGACTCTACCGTCCGGGAGAGGAAAATCGCTCTTTTTTCCTCTTCCATATAGGCGCTCGTGATTGCATCGAGGTTTATATCGATTATCTTGTCCACGGACCTCGAAATGTCGGGAAGTTCCTTTTCGTCCTCGACTACCCTTTTAACAATGTCCATGGTATAGCGCTTTACGAAGTGCATGGCGGCGTTCACGTAGTGGGCGCTCAGGTGGATGTTCACGTGAGAGAGGCCTATATGATGGAGCTCGTTGAAGTACTTTTTGCCGTACTCCCCGGAAAAGAGGGCTACAAACCATTTTCTAAGGCCCTCCTTGTGCCTGCCTATTATCTCCTCGTTCTTTAAATACTTGTGGGCGTTCTCGAAGTCCTTTATGTGGTTGTAGAAGGCCGAGACGAACTCCTCCTTATGGGCCTCCATTTCGGGCCTGAGCCCTATGAGGTTTTTTATGTCGTCTGCCGTGAAGTTATAGTGGGCCTTTATCCTGTCTATTCTCTCCATGGTCTCCTCTTATGAGTGAGTCTCGAGTGAATTAAAGAAATACCCCGTCTCAAAGGCCGCCGTTTCCGGGCCGTCCGAGCCGTGTACGATGTTCGACTCTATGGAATCGGCGAAGTCCTTTCTAATGGTTCCCGGTTCTGCGTCCACGGGATTGGTTGCGCCCATAAGCTCTCTTACCTTACCGATTGCTCCCTCGCCTTCGACTATCATCAAGACAACAGGGCCAGAGCTCATAAACTCTGTAAGGCTTAAAAAAAAGGGTTTTTCCTTGTGAACCGCGTAAAAACCCTCGGCCTGCTTCTTTGTTAATCTTGCCATCTTGAGGGCCACTACCCTGAGCCCCGCCTTTTCGAACCTACCTATGACCTCCCCTATGAGGTTCTTTTTCACCCCGTCAGGCTTAACTATCGATAAAGACCTTTCCATAAGATAAAACTCCCCTTACGTCTCGGCATTGGATTTTCCTGACTTCACCAGCAAACGAATTAAATTAAAACCTTAATTACTTAATTAAAAATTCGACCGGCAGCCTGCCGGCCCTGTATCAAACCCCTCACGTGCCCCCGAAGCCGACGGTGACCTCACCGCCCGCCACTATAACGGGTACGTCTCTCCTTCCGCCAGAGTGCTCGAGCATCCTGGAAATCCCCCGGGGGTCGGACTGTACGTCTATGTACTCAACCTCGTATCCCCTATTGGCATAGTCCTCACGGGCAGCCGTGGTGTAGGGTCAGGTGTCCTTGCCGAATATAAGTACCTTTTCAGCCATCTCCGTCTCCTTTCAAAACCTATGTTTTTCACTATTATAGTTAAAAGGGGCGAAATGACAAGTCTTATCTTAAATTCCGGCCTTATAGACAAGGGCCCCGACTTATCTGCTTCTCACCACCCCCACCCTGTCGCAGTAGGTGAAGAGCCTGCACAGGGAGCAGAAAGGACTGAGCGGGGTGCAGACGTTCTGGCCGAATGTTACGAGAAGGTCGTTTATGGGTATCCAGTACCTCCTGGGAAGTATTTTTCTCAGCTCGAGCTCGGTCTGGTGCGGGGTGCTTGTCTTAACGTATCCCCAGCGGTTGGTTATCCTGTGGACGTGGGTGTCAACGCATATGCCGGGTTTTCCATAGCCCATGGTTAAAACGAGGTTCGCCGTTTTCCTTCCCACCCCCTTGAGCTCAAGGAGCCCCTCGAGGGTGTCGGGGACCTTGCCTCTGTAATTTGATGTAAGCTCTTTTGAAATTGCGCTTATCCTGCGCGCCTTGACCCTGTAAAAACCCACCGGGTAAATGGCCTTCACTATGGCCTTCAGGCTCACCTTCGATAACTTTTCCGGGCTCCGTGCGATGGAAAAAAGCCTGGCCGAGGCCTCGGCCGTGGTCGGGTCCTTTGTCCTCAAGCTAAGGATGCAGGATACCAGCACACGGAAGGGGTCACCCGTCGCGTCCGAGACCTCCGTTACATAGGGCCTTTTGAAGCGGGCCGCCTCTTTTTTCAGTATCCTTATTGCCTCGGGGATATCTTCTTTACGCATAGATTGCGGGTTTGCTGATTATTGTTGCATTAAAAAAGGGGCGGCCCCTGTACCCGTGCGGACCGCCCCTTCTAAACTCGCGTACGATAGAAAAGCCTACATCATCCCTTCCATGCCGCCCATCCCCGGGGGCATCGGGGGCATGGGTTTTTCCTCCCTGGGCTTCTCTGCGACCA
>JAUVFY010000144.1 GCA_030594025.1 Deltaproteobacteria bacterium
CTATATTTGTGCTATAAAAAAAGAGGGTCGGCAATTAGCTAACCCCCTGATTTTATTAGAAACAATATGGCGGAGCCGACGGGACTCGAACCCGCGCCCTCCGGCGTGACAGGCCGGCGTTATAGCCAACTTAACTACGGCTCCGGAAAAATAAAGGACTTGAAAATAATCTTACGGATGGTAGGCGGAACAGGGATCGAACCTGTGACCTCAGCCTTGTAAGGGCTGCGCTCTCCCAACTGAGCTACCCGCCCGGAGCTTACCTCTTCACGGCGTCCTTCAGGCCCTGGCCGGCCTTGAACTTGGGGACCCTCGCGGCGGGTATCTTGATTGTCTTGCCGCTCTGCGGGTTCCTGCCCTTCCGGGCCTTTCTCCTTGCGACGGAGAAGGTGCCGAAACCGACGAGGCTTACTGACTCGCCCTTCTTCAGAGTTTTCTTTACGGTATCGATGAATGCGTTCAGTGCCTTCTCTGCGGCAGCCTTTGTAAGCTCGGCCTGTTTGGAAATCCTTCCAACGAGATCAGCCTTAGTCATACTCTTCCTCCTTTAATGTTTTGTTGTTTGAAAATTGCATCCGGGAAAAGGAAAGACAACCGGAACCACTTAAATAAAAAAACGTAGACCGTTTATAAAGCCGACATAAATAAAATCAACTTTCTTTCTTGTTGTCAAGCAAATAATAACCAAAGGCCCGCGTCAATGCCTCAAGGCCGCATCGTCCTCAGTGGTCCCGGTCTTCGGCTCTTTTTCAAAATCGCCCCCGGGCCCCTTGAATATCTCGTCCACCTTCTTTACCTTGAGTGCCTGGGAGAGGACCCTGTCCATGTGTTCTATAAGCACTACCTCCACCTTTTTCAACACCTGGCTGGGTATATCCTTCAGGTCCTTTTCGTTCTCCCCGGGGATAAGCACCTTTACGATACCGCCCCTGTGAGCGGCGAAAATCTTCTCTTTAACCCCTCCTACGGGGAGCACCTTTCCCCTAAGCGTAATCTCTCCGGTCATGGCCACGTCCTTTCGAACGGGTATCTTCGTCAAAGCGGAGGCTATGGCGGTGGCCATGGCTATCCCGGCGGAAGGCCCGTCCTTGGGGATAGCGCCCTCGGGCACGTGGATATGGATATCGAGTTTCTGATAGAATTCCTTTTCAAGGCCCATCTCCTCGGCCCTGCTCCTTATGTATGTCATTGCCGCCTGGGCGGACTCCTGCATCACGTCTCCGAGCTTGCCCGTAATGGTGAGCTTGCCCTTGCCGGGCATGAGCGCCACCTCGATTGCGAGAAGGTCCCCGCCTGCCTCGGTCCATGCAAGGCCCGTGGCAACACCCGTCTCGTTCGTTTCCTCTATCTTGCCGTAACGGAACTGGTAAGGGCCGAGGTGCTTTAAAAGCGCCCTCTTGCCTATCCTGACCTTGGTTGTCTTACCCTTCTTCAAGACCTCCTTGGCGACCTTCCTGCAGAGCTTTGCGATCTGGCGTTCGAGGTTCCTCACGCCCGCTTCCCTCGTATAACGCCTTATGATACAGAGGATTGAAGACCTGGTGAACTCGATGTTTTTTTCTGTAAGGCCGTGGGCCTTGAGCTGTTTGGGCACGAGGAACCTGATGGCGATATTGAGTTTTTCGATCTCAGTATACCCGGCCATCCTTATGGTCTCCATCCTGTCGAGAAGCGGATAGGGTATGCCCTGGACGGAGTTGGCCGTCGTGATGAACATGACCTTCGACAGGTCGTATTCACAGTCGAGGTAATGGTCGTTGAAGGTATGGTTCTGCTCGGGGTCGAGAACCTCGAGGAGCGCACTTGCCGGGTCACCCCTGAAGTCATGGCTCATCTTGTCCACCTCGTCGAGAAGAACCAGCGGGTTCGAAGAACCGGCCTTCTTTATGGACTGGATTATCTTGCCGGGCATGGACCCTATGTAGGTCCTCCTGTGACCCCTTATCTCGGCCTCGTCCTTTATGCCCCCGAGCGATATCCTGGCGAAGTTCCTCCCCGAGGCCCTCGCAACGGACTTCGCAAGCGAGGTCTTGCCCACGCCCGCAGGCCCTATGAGACAAAGTATGGGGCCCTTCATCTCGGATACGAGACCCCTTACGGCAAGGTACTCGACTATCCTCTCCTTTACGTGCTTAAGCCCGTAGTGGTCCTCTTCGAGTATCCGCTCGGCCTCCTCTATGTCTTTTTTCTCCTCGGTCTTATGGCCCCAGGGCAGGCTCACGAGCCATTCCACGTAGTTCCTCACCACCGTGGCCTCGGCGCTCATGGGGCTCATCATCTTCAATTTCTTAAGCTCCTGCTGTGTCTTCTTCTCGGCCTCCTTGCTCATCTTCTTCGTCTTGATCTTGTCCTCGAACTCCTGGATTTCGCTCTTGAACTCGTCTTTTTCGCCCAGCTCCTTCTGGATGGCCTTCATCTGCTCACCTAAGTAGTACTCCTTCTGGGTCTTCTCCATCTGCCTTTTGACCTTCTTGCGGATCTTCTGCTCCACCTCGAGTATCTCTATCTCGCCCTCCATTATCTGGTACAGGCGCTCGAGACGCCTCGTGGGGTCCAGGTTGTAAAGGAGCTCCTGCTTGTCCTCGAGCTTCACGGTCAGGTGGGTGGCGATGGTGTCGGCAAGCCTCCCCGGGTCGTTGATGGCGGATACACTCATTATCATCTCGGGGGGGACCCTTTTGTTGAGCTTTACATAGGTCTCGAAGGACTTTATAACGGACCTCGTGAGCGCCTCGGTCTCGACCGTCTCTTCGGTTACGT
The DNA here is from genome assembly GCA_030594025.1 of Deltaproteobacteria bacterium. Lineage (GTDB taxonomy): Bacteria > Desulfobacterota > GWC2-55-46 > GWC2-55-46 > JAUVFY01 > JAUVFY01. The sequence goes on from JAUVFY010000144.1 coordinate 2,761, forward strand.
CCTCTATCTCCTCGACGCTCACGAGGAAGAAGTCGTCGGCCGAGACGAACTCCTTTATGCGGGCCCTGCGTTTACCCTCGACGAGGACCTTGACGGTGCCGTCGGGGAGCCTCAGGAGCTGCAGTATCGAGCCCAGGGTACCCACCTCGTAGATGTCCTCGGATTTGGGCTCGTCCGTTTTCGCTTGCTTCTGCGCGGCGAGAAGGATGCTCTTGTCGTTGCCCATGGCCTGCTCAAGGGCCTTGATGGACTTCTCCCTTCCCACAAAGAGGGGCACAACCATGTATGGAAAGATGATTATATCCCTTAAAGGTATGAGAGGTACCACTGTCTTATTGCTCACGTTCTTCCTCCGTTTTCCGGCTAATTGACCCGCTCTTCTCGAGGGGGTTTTTCTTACGCCGTCTCCGCTTTTTTCTCGTATACGATTATGGGTTTACTTTTGTCAAGGACAACGTCTTCGTTGATTATGCATTCCTTGATATTCGTCTGCGAGGGCAGCTCGTACATCGTATCGAGCATGGATGTCTCCATTATCGCCCTCAAACCCCTTGCCCCCGTCTTTCTCTTGGAAGCCTCACTGGCCAGGGCGGTCAAAGCCCCGTCGGTGAATTTCAATTTTACGTTCTCCAGCTCGAAGAGCTTCTGGTATTGCTTCACCAGGGCGTTTTTCGGCTCCGTGAGTATCCTTACGAGGCTCGCCTCATCGAGCTCGTCAAGGACAGCGACCATGGGGAGCCTGCCCATGAACTCGGGGATGAGGCCGTAGCGCATGAGGTCCTCGGGCTCTACCTTGTGAAGTAGCTGCGAAAGGTCGTTCTTCCTCTTTTTTATCTCCGCGTTGAAGCCCATCGTCTTCTTTCCGACCCTCCGGGCGATGATCGTCTCCAGGCCGCTGAAGGCCCCCCCGCAGATAAACAGTATGTTGGCGGTGTCCACCTGGAGGAACTCCTGCTGGGGGTGTTTGCGCCCCCCCTTCGGGGGCACGTTGGCTATGGTGCCCTCGATTATCTTCAAAAGCGCCTGCTGAACGCCCTCACCGGAGACGTCGCGGGTTATCGACGGGCTGTCGGTCTTCCTCGATATCTTGTCTATCTCGTCTATGTAAACGATACCCCTCTGGCATTTTTCCACGTCGTAGTCGGCGTTCTGCAGAAGGCTCAGTATGATGTTCTCCACGTCCTCTC
>JAUVFY010000246.1 GCA_030594025.1 Deltaproteobacteria bacterium
GGGCAGGCCCGTAACCGAAGAGGTGGTCCGGAGGGCCAGGGACCGCTACGAGAAGAGAGGCGGCATTTCGCCTCTTCTCGAGATAACAAGAGCCCAGGCGGATGGCCTTGAAAAAGAGCTTAACACCGGATAAAAACGGTACTCTGTCTACGTGGGCATGAGGTACTGGCACCCTTACATCAAGGAGACCGTAAGGGAGATGTGGGCCGATAACATCGAGGAGGCCGTGGCAATAGTTATGACCTCGCACTCATCAAGGGCCGCAACAGGCGGGTACCGCTACGACGTGGAGGACGCGCTGAAGACCACCGGGGGCGTGCCCGAGCTACGCTACCTTCGCGACTGGCACACACACCCGCTCTATATCGAGGCCCTTTCCGAAAAAATCGAAGATGCCCTCCGGGAACTCCCGCCCGAAAAAGACGTGCTCACCATCTTCAGCGCACACAGCTTACCGGTCTCGACCCTTTCAGGTGACCCCTATGTAGAGAAATTAAAAGAGACGATAAAAGAGGTGGTTGAAAGGACAGGGGAGATGGACCACCGGTTGGCATACCAGAGTAAGGGCGGGGGATCAGTCGAATGGCTCGGCCCTGAGGTGGAAAGCGTGATGGAAGAGGCAAAGGCCATGGGGAAGAAGGGTGTTTTAGTCGTGCCCCTGGGGTTCGTCTCAGACCACGTGGAAACGCTCTACGACATAGATATCGTCTTCAAGGAGAAGGCCACGTCACTGGGGCTCGGGTTTCAAAGGGCCGCTTCGCTCAATACCTCTGATAAGTTCATAAGGATGCTCGCGGGGCTTGTGAGGGAAGGGAAGACGGTAGCCTGAAGCACGGGGCATTAATTTAAAATTAAAATATGTCTCGGATTTCGCTTATTTTTTTATAGTTCATACCGGGCGGTTGGGCCTTATATGCCTCTTCGCCCCGGGCAAGGTAAGGGAGAGGGGGGCCGAGTGCAGCGATTTCCATATAAGGTCAATAGGGTTTTTGCTTCTACTCACGGTCTTTGTGCTTATTTGAGCAACTTACGATAGACGGGTTGACGGTCATTGTAAGGGCGATTAAAGAAGCGAAATGATTACCGCATGAAGAAGATAGTTATCATAGGGGGAGGCATCGGGGGGCTCGCAACGGCTTACTTCCTGAAAGAGCTCTCCCAGAGCCGGGACTTTGGGGGGCTTATGTTGACCGTCGTTGAAAAGGGCGAAAGGCTCGGGGGCAACATAAGGACCGAGAAGACAGACGGCTTCCTCATAGAGGCTGGCCCGGACTGTTTCCTCTCTGAAAAGCCCTGGGCAATGGCCCTCTGTAAGAGGCTCGGCCTCGAAGAAAAACTCCTTCCCACGAACGAGGGGCAGAAGACCTTTGTCCTTTCCGGCGGGACCCTCCACGAGCTACCCGAAGGGGTAATACTCATGGTCCCCACGAAGATCCTTCCACTCGTTACGAGCAGCCTCATAACCCTCAAGGGCAAACTCAGGATGGCCCTTGAGCTCTTCGTGCCGAAGAGGAGGGAGAAGGGAGACGAGAGCCTCGGGGATTTTGTCCGCCGGAGGCTCGGCAAAGAGGCTCTCGAAAAGATTGCGGAGCCCCTTGTAGCGGGCGTACATGCCGGGGACCCGGACACCATGAGCATACAGAGCAGCTTCCCCAAGTTCGTTGAGCTCGAACGAGAGTATGGGAGTCTAATCCGCGGGATGCTCGCAAGGATCGGAGAGATGAGAAGAGTCCGCAAAAGGGCCGCTCAAGCGGAAAAACTGGGTGCGCCAGGCCCGAGGGTCACCATGTTCATGACGCTTAAGGGGGGCCTCAAGGAGTTAGTTGATGCCCTTACCGCGGAGATAGAAAGGCCCCGATGGACTTCCATAATGACGGGAACTAAGGTGGCCGACATCGTAAGAGCGGACGACATCTACGAGGTCCTTTTAGAGGACGAGCTACCGTTGTACGCCGATATCGTCGTTGTCGCCACACCCTCTTACGTGGCCTCCGGGCTCCTGGA
>JAUVFY010000215.1 GCA_030594025.1 Deltaproteobacteria bacterium
ACGGCGGCCCCGTATTTTTTTGCAAGGGGAAGTATTGTATCGAGTTTTTTCTTTTCGCCGCTTAGGGAGTTTATGAGCGGTTTTCCGTCCGCGGCCTTGAGCCCGGCCTCGATGGCCCCCGGGTTCGCAGAGTCTATTACAACGGGGAGGCTAGAGTTTTCGTTTACGGAAAATACGGCCCTTGTCATGGCCTGGGGTTCGTCTATGCCCGGCAGCCCTACGTTTACGTCGAGAGCGTGCGCCCCTGCCTCGGCCTGGGCCCGTACTTCGTTCCTTATAATCGCCGTCTTGGCCTGTCTTATCTCCTCCGCCAGGGCCTTCCTCCCGGTAGGGTTTATCCTCTCTCCCACGATTACGGGCCTCTCATTGCCTCCGAAGACGGTATACGCGGTCCTGCTCGCAAGGACCGTGAATAGAGGCGTTTTTCTGCCCCTTTCGGGCTTCATGGATCGGAGCTCCTTGCCCATGGCATTTATGTGCTCGGGTGTCGTTCCGCAGCAGCCGCCGATGGCCCTCACGCCCGTGCCTACGAGCCTCGTGACATAGGGGACCATGTCTTGGGGCTTAGCCGGGAAGACGGTCTCACCTCCCTTGAGGACCGGCATGCCGGCATTGGGCTGCGCTATAAGCGGTAAGTCGGTTACCTTGCTCATGGCCTTCACGGCCTCGTATATACCCTCTATGCCCAGTGAACAGTTAGCCCCGATGCAGTCCGTCCCCAGGGAGTCGGCCACGGCCGCGAAGACCTCGGGGGAGGTGCCCAGAACGGTCCTCATCGACTCGTCGAAGGTCATGGTCACGAAGACCGGTAAATTTGTGGCCTTTGAGGCAATGACGGCGGCCTTCATCTCCTTTATGTCAAGCATCGTCTCTATGAGGATGAGGTCCACCCCGCCTTGTTTCAACGCCTCCGCCTGTTCGCTGAATATCTCGACCGCCTCGTCAAAGCTCATATCCCCGACGGGCTCTACAAATCTGCCTGTGGGCCCGATATCCCCTGCAACAAAGCCCCCCGGGCCCGCCGCCTCCCTCGCGTTCTTTGCGCCAGCGACGTTTATCTGCTTAAGCTTTCCCTCGAGGTTATATTCCTTGAGCTTGGGCCTCGTGGAGCCGAAGGTGTTCGTTGAGACCACGTCAGAGCCGGCCTCCCTGTAAGCCCTGTGGATCTTCGTTACGAGCTCTGGCTCGGTTATGTTGAGCTCGTCCGGACACCCGCCGGGCTTGAGCCCCAGCCTCTGGAGCATGGTCCCTGTGGCACCGTCGAAGAGTAGGAATCTTTCGTTTAATGCTTTGAGTAAGTCTTTCGGCATAACCAAGTAAGTTTTTTTCTAAAAATTTCACCCCTTTTCAGACGCCCTTTTGAGGTCGGACATCGCTCAGGGGTCCCGGATTTACGCACAGGTTTCGGCTATTGTATACCTTTATTTGAAAGCTATCAAGTGCGGATTTCACCCGCCCCGGGTGGTTCTTTTCGGGCCCCGGGGAAAAAGCACGAATAAGCGCCCGGAGGTGTTGACGTCACGTTATTTTGAGATAAGATTAAGTAGGAGCAATGAAGGAGGGATACACGATGAAGAACAAAGTGCTGCTTTTAATCGAAAGAGAATTCGAGGACATGGAGGCGATGTATCCTTTCTACCGCATCCAGGAGGCAGGGCTTGACGTGGAGGTCGTGGGCCCGTCCAGGGGCATATTCCACGGCAAATACGGCTACCCCTTGAAGGCCACGAGCACCCCTTCCGAGTGCAAGATAGACGAGGTTGTAGGGATAATCATCCCGGGCGGCCATGCACCGGACTATATGCGCAGGTACCCTGAAATGGTCGCGCTCGTGAAGGACGCGACGGCGAAGGGTCTTACCATAGGGGCCATCTGCCACGGAGCCCAGATGCTCATAGAGGCCGACGTCCTGCGCGGAAAGAGGGCGACCTGTTACATGGCGATCAAGACCGACCTCATAAACGCAGGGGCCAGCTACGAGGACAGCGAAGTGGTGGTGGACGGCAACCTCGTGACCTCGCGCTTCCCGGCGGACCTGCCGGTATTCATGAGCACTCTCGTGGGTATGCTCAAGGAGATGCAGGTTGCGGCCTGAGCCGGCCTGAGCCGGATGATCGGGTGCGGTTTAAGGAAGAGCCTGTAGCGGTGGATTTAACTCGCCGGAGTGGTGGATTTAGCTTTTATGGATTTGCCGCTATAGAGGGGTTTTTATTATTTCAGCAAAGGAGACCGGATTATGAACGCAAAGCTAAAGTGGGAAACGGACTTCGAGGCCGCGCTCGAGCGAGCAAAGAGCGAGAAGAAAAAGGTTCTGCTTGACTTTTACAACCCGGGGTGAATAGGCTGCAACCAGATGGATGCGGTTACGTATCCTAAAGACGATGTGGCAGGTTTCATAAACGAGAATATGGTCCCGGTGAGGGTAAGCTATGA
>JAUVFY010000151.1 GCA_030594025.1 Deltaproteobacteria bacterium
CCCCGCATGGCGAAAAAAAGGCAGACCGAAAGGACCAGAAAGCCCCCCTCGTAGCGGCTCATGACCAGAAGCGTGCCGACCACTAAAAGCATCTTCTCGTTAAAAGCGGCGTGCCCCGTACCCCTGGGGCCTTTGCCGGCGAGTACCGTAACGGAGAGGTAGAAAAAAAGGACCGTAAAGAATATGTGCAGGACGTGCTCCATCCCCTCGAATATGAGTAGCGGTATTGGGGTGATGAGTATCACTCCCACCAGGGCCGCAAAATTGAAGGTCTCAGAAAGGGCCCATCCTTTAAAGATGAAATGGAAAAGGCATATCGTGGCGGTCGCAAAGAGGAGGTTAAGGACCAGGGGCGAGTACTCGTTTACCCCGAATATCGAATAGTCCAGGACCAGGAGCATCACCCATAGCAGGCTGGACGACGTGGAAGAAAAACCCTGACTTGTCACCCCCCAGACACCGTGTTCGGAAAAGTTCCTGGCAATGGCCATATGGATGTAGGGGTCGTCGAGGGCATAGACGAGATGGCCCCCGTTCTGCTTTAAACAAATCCCCAGTAACACGGCCACAGAGGCATAAAGCAGAATGATGGCCACAATCAAAGACCAGTATCTTTTAACGAACTCCACTAATAAACGAATCTTATCCTTCTTTTTATTCTCTACCCAGGACGCACGTAAGCCACCACGCGGCCGTAAGGCCCCACGCAGCGTTGAATATCAATACAAAAACCGGCGTAAGGGTGCCCACATCCAGGCCCATTACACCCTTCCCTGCCTTTATTGGAAACACTACGAAGAGCATGACGAGCGATGGGCCGAGGCTGTAGATGAGCCCCCGTCTAACGCAGGAACCCTTGAAAAAGGGCAGTAAAAAGAGCGCACCCCAGATGCCCCCCCACACGAGCCTCGGGTAAAGCCAGGCCGGGCTTATGCTCGGCGCTATGGCCACTCCCAGGGCCGTGGTTATGCCGATTACCCCGAAGATCCACACCGCGATACTGTTCGCCAGCCCCCCGAGACACCCGGCTGAAAATACCATTGTCGCGTCCCTTAAAAAATCCTTCATCAATGCCTCCTTTCCATCCGGTTTTATTAAACCAAAAATATTTCTGTAGCGGCCTCCAGACCTGTTAGCACCATATAACGAACGGTCCCCTCTGTCAACGGTAGAGTGCCCGTTAACTCAACAAACTCAAGCCCGCTTCTTTTTCAAATCGAACTCGGCCACGATAAACGTATGGTCAGAGGGTTTTAGTGCAAGCCTCGGCCCGACGTCTATCCACGCGGCCTTCGATTTTTCAACTAAGGGCCGTGTCGCCCAGATATGGTCCACCCTCCAGCCCATCTTCCTCTTGACCGCGTTCCTTATTCTATAATCCCAGAAGGTATAGTGTCCGCCCGAGGGCTCGTGGAGCCTGAATACGTCCACGAAGCCCCAGTTTTTAAACCTTTCGAGCGAGGCGTGCTCGTCGGGGTGGAACCCCACCTGGCCGGAGAGGTGCCCGGGGTCGTATACGTCCCGGGGCTCGGGGGCGACGTTAAAGTCCCCGCACCAGACGAGCGGCCTGTCAGGGCGGTAGTTCTCGTCGAAGTATGCGAGCAACCTGTCGAAAAAATCGAGTTTGTATTGGAACTTTTCCGAAAGGGGATGGAAGCCCTGGGGCACGTAGGTATTTACGACCGGGACGTTTGCTATCAGGGCGGAGAGGATGCGCGTGCCCTCAGTGCCGGCCTCGTCGAAACCCACCTTTACGTCCTTTACGGGGTGTCTAGTAAGGATGGCAACACCGTTGTAGGACTTTTCCCCGTGGAAGAGGGCATGGTATCTTATCTTCTCGAACATATCGTTCGGGAAATCGGCGTCTTCGACCTTGGTCTCCTGGAGGCAGAGTATGTCGGGCGATTTCTTCTCGAGCCACTCTATGACCATATCGAGCCTGGCCCTTATGGAGTTTACGTTAAAACTCGCGATTTTCATCTTTTTAATTTATTAATTTTTTAACTTTTTAATTTTTTAACTTTAGTCTACATGCCCGCAACTAAAATCCCCCGCTCACTCAAATAGCCCCTTCTGACGGGGTCGTCTTTTCGTTTTTTTCCTCTCGAGGGTTATTTCTTTAATGCACCCTTCGGGGAGTTCCTTTAAAAACGGGGATTTTTTCTGCTCAAGCGTCTCGCCCCAGAGGCGCCTTTTCTGAGCGTTAAGCAGAAAAAGTTTTTCCTTTGCCCTCGTCATACCCACGTAAAAGAGCCTTCTCTCTTCCTCGACGTCCGTCTCCCTTCGTTTCATCCTTAGCGGTACGATGCCTTCCTCCACCCCTGAGATAAAAACAACCGGGAACTCGAGGCCCTTTGCCATATGTATTGTCATAACGGCGACCCTGTCCGCCTCTATATCAAAGGCGTCCGCGGGCTGCATAAATACGAGGTGCTCTACGAACGCCTCAAGCCCGGCCTTATTGTCCATTGCGTCGAAAAGGCTTAAGGCCGTGTGGACGAGGCTCGAAAGGAGAGCGGGCTCAAGGCCGAAGGCACGGCCCTCAGCCTCTATAAAAAAACTCAATTTCATGTCAACGGGCAAGCCTTTACCCCTTATATATTCCGTAAACCCGTGAAGCTCCGGCGGCGGGCCCACTACCTGGTAGGGGACCGAAGAGGCCCTGAAGACCTCCTCAATGGCCCGGGTCTGTCGGTTGGTCCTCACAAGCACTGCGAAGTCTGAAAACCTCAAGCCCCTCCCGCTCCCTTCATCCCCACCTGTCCCGCCAACAGTAAGGCTCGTTAGCCCGCCCATGAGGGACTCGATCTGCTTGACCACGAACTCTGCCTCAGCCCTCTCGTCGGGGCATTCGACCACGTTTATCGCCGGGCCCTCCTCCCGTACAGGCCGTAGATAAGTTCTATCCAAGCTCGAGTGGTTTTTCTCGACCAGGGCCCTGGAAGCTGTGACGATAATACCCGTTGACCGGTAGTTCCTCCCGAGGGTCCTTACCTCGCCTTCGGGGTACTTTTCCTTAAACTCAAAAAACCCCCGGAGGTTGGCGCCCCGGAAGGAATATATCGACTGGTCCGGGTCCCCGATGGCGAAAAGCCCGGCGCCATCGGACGCACCGCAGAGGAGTTTAACGAGGTAGGCCTGCGGGGGGTTTATATCCTGGTACTCGTCTACGAGCAAGTGTGTGAACCTGGACCGAACGGCCCCGAGTTTTCCGGGCTCATCCTCGAGGAGCCTTATCGTCTCAAGTATGAGGTCGTCAAGGTCCAGGGCGTTTTTTTCTGTGAGGGCCTGCTGGTAGGCTTCTAAAAGACCATCTTCACTCGGGGTCTTTAAATTTTCCAGAGAACCCGGAGGACTTGAAAACAGAAGATTCTTTGCCGCCGAGATGCCCTCGAGGGCCTTTTCCGGATTCTTTACCCCGAGCTCCTTAAGGACAGAGACCTGCTCACCCCTTGCATAAAGGCTGAAGCCGGGCCTCTCGCGTTTGAGGAATTTTAAAGAGAAGCTGTGGAAGGTACCTATGGCCAGGGCGGAGGCGTCCAGGCCGGCAAGCGGCATCGCTAAAACCCTTTTTTTCATCTCCAGGGCCGCCCTGTTGGTAAATGTGACTGCGAGTATGGACTCCGGGGCAATGCCATTTTCAACCAGATGGGCGAACCTCGAAGCCAGGACCCTGGTCTTCCCGCTCCCGGGGC
>JAUVFY010000097.1 GCA_030594025.1 Deltaproteobacteria bacterium
GCTGAGGGACCTGGTTCGTGTGGGGTGCGACGCCGTAACGATAGGCCAGTACCTTCAGCCCAGGCGCGAAAACCTCGAGGTAAAACAATACATAAGACCCGAGGAATTTACCGGATACGAGCTTTACGGAAGGAGCCTCGGAATAAGGCACGTTTATTCAGGCCCCTTCGTAAGAAGCTCTTATAACGCTGAAAGGGTCTTTAACGGACCTGAGCTGACCTGACCGGGCAGCCGGGGTCTTTTTCTTTATTTTCTTTGTTTTCTTTATAAACGTAAACGAGGGTTTTTCATGGAGGAGTTTCGCAGGATAAAGCGCCTTCCGCCGTACGTCTTCAATATCGTTACTGAATTGAAGGCCGAGGCCAGGAAAAGGGGCGAGGACATCATAGACCTGGGCATGGGCAACCCGGACCAGCCTACCCCGAAGCATATAGTGGATAAGCTAATTGAGGCGGTCCAGAACCCGAGGAACTTCCGTTATTCGCTCTCAAGGGGTATCTACAAGCTCAGGCTCGCCATCTCGGACTGGTACAAGCGCCGCTACGGCGTGGACATAGATCCCGAGACCGAGGCGGTGGCTACGATAGGGTCCAAGGAGGGCCTTGCGCACCTGGCCCTGGCCGTTATAAGTCCCGGCGACGTTGTGCTCGCGCCTAGCCCGACCTACCCGATACACGCGTATTCTGTGATAATCGCCGGAGGGGACTTAAGAAGCGTGCCGCTTCTTCCGGGGGTGGATTTTTTCTCAGAGCTTGAAAAGGCCACCATGCAGATATGGCCAAAGCCCAAGCTCCTGATACTGAATTTCCCCCATAACCCGACGACCTCCGTAGTTGAAAGGCCCTTTTTCGAAAAGATAGTAAGCTTTGCCCAGGAGCACGAGATGATGGTCATACACGACCTCGCATATGCCGACATATGCTTTGACGGTTACAGTGCCCCGAGTTTTCTCGCGGTGGAAGGGGCAAAGGATGTGGGTGTAGAGTTCTTCTCCCTTTCAAAGAGCTATAACATGCCCGGCTGGAGGGTGGGGTTCGCCGTGGGCAATAAAAGGCTCATAGGGGCACTTACGAGGATAAAGAGCTACCTCGACTACGGCATGTTCCAGCCCATCCAGATTGCGGCCATCATAGCGCTTAACGAATCTCAGGAGTGTGTAAAGGAGATCTCAGATAGGTACAGGTCGAGAAGGGACGTTCTGGTCGATTGCCTGGGCAAGGCCGGATGGGAGATAGAAAAACCCAAGGCCACGATGTTCGTATGGGCACGGATCCCCGAGGCCTTCAGACACATGGGCTCGCTCGAGTTCTCCAAGATGCTTCTTAAGGAAGCCGGGGTTGCCGTTTCTCCGGGTATCGGGTTCGGCGAGTACGGTGACGAATATGTAAGGCTTGCACTCGTTGAGAACTCTCAACGCATAAGGCAGGCCGGAAAGGGAATAAAGAAGGCCTTTGATAAGAGGCTGGCAAAGGTCCCCTGAGGTAAGCAGGAAATGGCCATAAACGTAGGTCTCATAGGTTTCGGTACCGTCGGTACGGGGGTCGTAAGGGTCCTGAAGGAGAACGCCTCCGTCATAAGGGATAAGCTCGGCTGCGAGGTGTCTTTAAAGAGGATAGCCGACCTCGACACCAAAACGGACCGCGGTGTCAAGGTTGAAAAGGGGGTACTCACGGAAAACGCCGACGACGTAATAAATGACCCTGACATAGCAATAGTTATCGAGCTTATCGGAGGGACCACCGTTGCAAAGGATATTATACTCAAGGCCTTTGAAAAGGGGAAGCACGTGGTCACCGCCAACAAGGCCCTTCTCTCCACCCACGGCGCTGAGATCTTCCAGGCAGCCTCTTCCAAGTCCCTCGCTATAGGTTTCGAGGCCAGCGTGGGCGGCGGCATACCCATTTTAAAGGCCCTCAGGGAGGGCCTTTCGGCCAACAGGATAGAGTCCATATACGGCATCATAAACGGCACTGCCAACTACATCCTCACCAAGATGGAGAGCGAGGGCCGTAAGTTCGAAGAGGTTTTAGCCAGCGCCCAGGAAAAGGGCTATGCAGAGCTGGACCCCACCTATGACGTCGAGGGCATAGACACGGCCCATAAGCTCGCCATACTCATAAACCTCGCCTACGGTACATACTCGAGGCTCGATTCGATCTATACCGAGGGGATAAGCAGGATAACCGAGCTGGACGTGAGGTTCGCAAAGGAGTTCGGCTACAGGATAAAGCTCCTGGCCATCGCAAAGGCGTCGGACGGCGCGATAGAGGCCCGGGTGCACCCAACGATGGTTCCTGAGTCGCACCCCCTGGCGAAGGTGGACGGGGTCTTCAACGCGGTCTTCCTCCACGGAAACGCGGTGGGGGACACGATGTTTTACGGACGCGGGGCCGGGATGATGCCCACGGCGAGCGCGGTGGTCGCTGACGTTATGGACATCTCGAGGGATATCGTAAAAGGCTCCCCGCCGAGGCTCACGCCGCTATCTTATTCAGAAAAGGCGATTAAGGGAGTGAAGATAAAGGACATGGACGATCTGGAGCTACCATATTATCTCAGGTTCTCGGCTGTGGATAAACCGGGTGTGCTGTCGAAGATATCCGGGGTGCTTGGCTCCCACAATATAAGCATCTCTTCGGTAATCCAGAAAGGCAGAAGGCTGGGAGAGGCGGTACCTCTCGTCATAACAACGCACAATGCCCTCGAGAAGGAACTCCGTCTGGCCATGGCCGAGATTGAAAAGCTCGACGTCGTACTGGACAGGGTGATGTTCATAAGGATTGAGGAGAGCCTCGGTGCAGCTTACTAGGAAAGGCCTCTGGGAAGGGGTAATAAGGGGGTACAGGGAATTCCTGCCCCGGGTAAACGATGAATCTATCGTTACGCTTAAGGAGGGTAACACACCGCTTATAGAGGCGGTGAACCTGAAGGACATCCTCGGGGACATAAGGCTTCTGCTTAAGTACGAGGGAGTTAATCCCACCGGTTCGTTCAAGGACAGGGGGATGACGATGGCGGTCTCAGGGGCAAAACAGGAAGGCTCCCAGGCGGTCATATGCGCATCCACCGGGAACACCTCCGCCTCGGCCGCGGCATATGCGGCCAAGGCCTCGATGAAGGCCTTTGTGCTTGTGCCCGAGGGCGCCATCGCAAAGGGAAAGCTCTCGCAGGCCATGATGCACGGGGCAATGGTCCTCGAGGTAAAGGGGAGCTTTGACGAGGCCCTGGCCATAGTAATAGAGATTACCGCAAACTACCCCGTAACAATGGTAAACTCTTTGAACCCTTTGAGGATCGAGGGCCAGAAAACCGCGGCCTTCGAGGTATGCGAGCACCTGGGCCACGCCCCGACTTACCATTTCATCCCCGTGGGTAATGCCGGCAACATCACGGCATACTGGAAGGGCTACAAGGAGTACCGCTCGAAGGGGATAACCTCCAACCTCCCGAAAATGATGGGCTTCCAGGCCGAGGGTGCCGCACCGATTGTAAGGGGCGAGCCCGTTACCGACCCCCGGACAGTGGCCTCTGCCATAAGGATAGGTAACCCCGCGAGTTGGAAGGGGGCCCTCGAGGCGAGGGACGAGTCAGAGGGCACAATCGACATGGTGAGCGACGAGGAAATACTGGAGGCCTACGGCTTGCTTTCTTCGAGGGAAGGGGTATTCTGCGAGCCCGCCTCTGCCGCATCCCTTGCCGGGGTCATAAAGAAGAAGAAGGAGGATGTACTTAGCGACGGCGACACGGTGGTCTGCACTCTCACCGGGCACGGCCTCAAGGACCCGGACATCGCGATAGAGACCGCCAGGGAGCCGGTAAAGGTAGCCGCAGATATAGACAAGATAGTAGAGGTGATGGGGTTTTAACTCCAGCTTCCCTTCCTTGATTTTCGCTTTTAACCGATAACAGTTAACAATGAAATACATAATACTCATAGGCGACGGCATGGCCGACCTGCCCATAGAAGAGCTCAAAGGGAAGACCCCGCTCGAGGCGGCCGAAACGCCCCACATGGACCTCGTGGCCAGGAGCGGCACGCTGGGGCTCTTGAGGACCGTGCCCCGGGGTTACCCCCCTGGGAGCGATGTTGCGAACCTGAGCATCCTGGGCTACGACCCGGCGAAGTACTATACCGGCAGGGCCCCACTCGAGGCAGCGAGCATGGGGATCAGGCTCGCCCCGGAAGATACGGCCTTCAGGTGTAACCTCGTAACACTGGACCGGCGCGAGGGCGCCCCGGTCATGGACGACTATAGTAGCGGCCACATATCGACCGAAGAGGCAAGGGAGTTAATCACCGCACTCGATAAGACCCTTTCAGGGGAGGGCGTAAGATTCCATCCGGGTAAATCCTACAGGCACCTCATGGTAATGTCCGGCGCACCCAGGGAGCTTTACTTAACACCGCCCCACGACATTACCGATAAAGAGATAGAGCTATATCTACCTGCGGGTGAGGGAGCGGAAAGGTTAACAAAGCTTATCGAACGCTCGCAAGAGGTGCTCAGGGACCATCCTGTAAATAGGGCACGGAGGGATTCAGGTAAAAAAACGGCCGACTCCATCTGGCTGTGGGGCGAGGGTAGCGCCCCGAGGATGCCCACTTTCAGGGACCGGTTCGATATCGAAGGGGCGATAATCTCCGCCGTTGACCTAATGAACGGTATAGGCGTTTATGCCGGGTTCGAGGTTATAACCGTACCCGGCGCTACGGGCTACCTCGATACCGACTACGGTGCAAAGGCCGAGTACGCCCTGAAAGCACTCAAGGAAAAAGACCTTGTCTGCGTCCACGTCGAGGCCCCGGACGAGGCGGGTCACCAGGGCTCGCTCGAAGAAAAGATAAGGGCCATTGAAAACTTCGACTCCCTGGTCGTGGGAAGAGTCATCGAGGGTGTAGAGTCTTTAGGGGATTTCAGGCTCATGGTCGTAACGGACCACTTCACCTCAGTAACGCTCAAGACCCACACCCCCGATCCGGTGCCCTATGCCGTCCTTTCCGGGAAGGCCGAAGAGGGAAAACCCTCAACTCTGGGGTTCAACGAGAAGTCCGCCCTTACCGCCGGGCTTCTTCATGAAGACTGCGAGGCCTTCATAGTGGAGTTCATCGGCAAACCCCTTCCTGTATCATAGCCGACTGCAAGTGCGGCTCTTCTGCCGATCAAAGCACCAGATGAAAAAATAAAAAAAGTTCTTGACAAACCAGTATGATAATGATATTCAATATCACGTATGCCTGACGTACGGGCTTCGATGTGTAAGTCCGTAGTTTTTTGGGCGGCTTTCAGACCGGTCTCGAGATATGTTAAAACAGATCCAGAGGCTCCACAGGGTAGTGGGGCTCGTCTCCATCGTTGTGGTCTTTTTTCTGGCCGCGACGGGGGTTCTTCTCAACCATAGAGAAGAATTGAGCCTCTTTGATAAGTATCCGGAAAATCCGCTTATCATGTGGTTCTACGGGGAAGGGGAGGGCGGTGAAGAGCGGACCGGAGAGGAGTTTATAGAGGAGCCGCCGACATGGGAGAGGGTTTTAACCGCATTCCATGCGGGAAGGTTCCTGGGAATGCGGGGGAACCTCTTCGTGGACATAGCCGCTGTAATCCTCGTTATACTCGTCCTTACCGGCCCTTACATCTGGATAAGGAGGCTTATACTTCTGAGGATGAGTAAAGAGGCCCAGGACGAAGAGGCGCTTATTGAAAAAACAGA
>JAUVFY010000167.1 GCA_030594025.1 Deltaproteobacteria bacterium
AACCTCGTAGAAGGTCTTTCGACCATAACTCTGCCGGATGAAACATTAATCTCGGTGGGGGGCCTCAGAATTTTATCAATGAGGCTCGACGGAGAGCCCCTTAAAGCGGAAATTAAAGGGGGTGAGTTCAAGAGCCCGAAAGGCACGCTTGAGATAGCCTACGAGGGGGTATTCGGTACGGGAGACGAAAGAGAGGTCCTGAAAAGGGGCCTTATAAGCGAAGAGGGGATATCTCTTACGGGCGTGTGGTATCCCGTGATAGAGGGGCTGGGTTTTTACGAACTTACGGCGCGTCTTCCAGAAGGTTTCATGGCGGTTTCCGAGGCCGATGAGATTTTAGTCCTCGACGGCCAGCATTCTTTCCACTTCCCGCACCCCGTCCAGGGGATAAACCTCGCGGCCGGCAGGTACACCGAGGTTAAAGAGTCATTTAACGGCGTGGGAATATACGGGTATTTTTTCCCCGAAGACGTCCACCTCGCCAGCCAATACCTTGAATACACGAAGGGATACCTCGAGATGTACGAAGACCTTCTCGGCCCTTACCCCTACAAGAGGTTTTCGGTCGTTGAGAACGTTCTTTCTACGGGCCTTTCAATGCCCACGTTTACGCTTCTCGGCCGTCGCGTGGTGCGTCTTCCCTTCATCGTAGAGACTTCGCTCGGCCACGAGGTACTGCACCAGTGGTTCGGTAATTCCGTTTACGTCGACTACGAAAAGGGAAACTGGGTTGAAGCCATTACATCCTACCTCGCGGACCACCTGTACGAGGAAAACAAAGCCAGGGGATGGGAGTACAGGAAGAAGATACTCGTCGACTATTCAAGTTACATAACGCCCGATAACGAAATCACCGTTAAGGAATTTACTCAGCCCCAAGACCCTCAAACACGTACAATAGGCTACGGAAAAGGCACGATGGTCTTTCACATGCTCAAGGGCCTTGTCGGCGAAGATGTATTTTATGCCTCCTTGAGGGGATTTATAAGGGCCAGAGAATTTCAGCTCGCCACCTGGCAGGACCTCAGTGAGGCCTTTGAGAAGGCCTCGGGCAGGAAGCTCGAATGGTTTTTCACGCAGTGGCTTGAGCAGAAGGGCACAGCCTCCTTCCAGATAAAGGACGCGCGTATTACCTACTTTAATGGTGTCCCGACCGTTACATTCACTGTTTTCCAGGCGGATGAGCCCTATAGATTTCTTCTCCAGGTAAAGATTCTTACCGACCAGGGCGCAGTTTACGAGCGTTTGGAGGTTGAGAAAGAAAGCCAATACTTCGAGATCCCGGTCAAGCGTGGGACCGTCCTCGAGGCGGTCTTCGATGAAGACTACGATATCATGCGGACCGTTACGAACGAAGAGCTTCCTCCCGTCGTATCGAGGCTCATGGGGGATGAAAAAAGGCTCGTTTCGGTCCCGGGGGATGCGGAAAAGTATGCGGATTTGATCGAGGTGCTTGAAAAGCAGGGGTTTACCGTAAAAAACGAAGAGGAGATTAACGACACCCATATAAAGGATTCTTCCCCGCTCTTCCTGGGTATCGACAACCCCTTTATTGAAAGACTCTTCGGGGGCCTGGATTTGCCGGGGCCGGGCTTCACCCTCATCGTAAAGGATAACCCCATTAACCCCTTAAGGGTTGTAGCCGTAGCCCACGGGGATTCAAAAGAGGAGGTCACGAAGGCGGCGAGGAAGATAACCCGCTACGGGAGATATTCGCTTTTAAGGTTTGAGGACGGCAGGAACGTAAAAAAAGAGGTGGAGCGGACCGAGAGGGGGGTAGGGTTCGTCCTTTACGAGGACTATCTCGGTGTCCAGACCGAAGAGACCTTCACCCTCAACAAGATAATCGACAGGATAGTTCAAAAAGAGGTAATCTACGTGGGGGAGACCCATACCGACTATGAGGACCACAGGCTGCAGCTCGATGTTATAAGGAAACTCCACCAGAGGGGAAGGAAAATTGCAATTGGCATGGAGGGATTCCAGAG
This sequence comes from Deltaproteobacteria bacterium, assembly GCA_030594025.1. Taxonomy (GTDB): domain Bacteria; phylum Desulfobacterota; class GWC2-55-46; order GWC2-55-46; family JAUVFY01; genus JAUVFY01. The sequence continues at coordinate 1,989 of JAUVFY010000167.1, forward strand.
GCCCTCCCAGAAGGCCATTGACGACTATATGGCGGGGCGGATAACAGAAAAAGAGTTCCTGAAGAAAACGGAATATTTCAAAAGGTGGAGAATAGATTATCTGCTTTACAGGGAGATTATAAACTTCGCAAAGTCAAACTCTATCCCCCTTGTAGCGTTAAACCTCAGAAGCGAGATAGTAAAAAAGGTCTCCAGAGGGGGGTTCGAGTCCTTAAACGAAGAGGAAAAAAAGGAGATACCCCGGGAGATGGACTTCTCAGACGAGGATTACAGAGAAAGGCTAAAACAGATATTCAAAGAGCACGGGAGGGGGGCTATGAACTTTGAAAGTTTTTACCGGACCCAGATACTGTGGGACGAGACCATGGCCCTTTCGGTGGACGAGTTCCTTAAGAAAAACCCGGGCCACCAGATGGTGGTCCTTGCCGGCACGGGCCACGTTATATACGGCTCAGGGATAGCGAAAAGGGTTTACAGGCGCAACAAGAAGGAATACGCAACTCTGATAAACGGGAGCCGGGGAGTCCTGGAAAAGGATGTGGCAGACTATGTGCTTTTCCTCAGGCCCCTTTCCCCGCCCCCCACGCCAAAGCTTATGGTCTTCCTGAGGGAAACAAGGGGCAGGGTCAAGGTAACGGGTTTTCCGAGGAGAAGTATTTCAAAGGAGGTGGGGCTTAAAAAGGGCGACGTCATAATATCCATAGGCGGCGAGAAGATAAACTCAAGGGAGGATGTGAAGATAGCGCTCTTTGACAGGAAGCCCGGAGAGAAGGTAAAGGTGAGGGTCTTGAGAAAGAGGTTTTTACTCGGGGAAAAAGAGTTCGAATTTGAATTGACTTTTTAACCTGCCGCCGACCGGTTATTTAACAAACACCTGCGGCAGAAGATTTATAGAAAACACACCCGGCTAAGGTCTTGACTTCTCCTTATAAAGTTCTATTAGTTCCTTTTCTACGCGTGTGAACTTTATACCCATCCCGTTTTTCATGATATGTATCATCCTCTGCGGGACCTTCCTTGCCCAGGCAACTACGCCCTCTGCCTCATAGCTCTTCTTAGGGGTCTCGATAACCAGGTATAATTTGGTACCGGGCTTGTATACGGTGTTCGTTTTTATGCAGATGCCCGTCTCAGAGATGTCGGTTACAAAGGAAGTGTGTTCGGGGGGGTTTGTGGGTCCGTAGAATACAGTATATCTGAACGGAACCCTCTTGCTTATCCTTGTGCTCTCGGTAGACATAGACTCCTTACTTTTAAAACTTAAAGGTACTCCCGTTCACAAGAAACGCTGCCTTTTGCCGGCTCATTACTTCTTACGCCATTTACCGTCGGGCTCCTGGA
>JAUVFY010000092.1 GCA_030594025.1 Deltaproteobacteria bacterium
GAGCACCATTGACACGGCCTCCTTAAGGTTCTCCCGTGCTTCCTCCAGAGTCGCCACCTGGGTATTCGCCCCGGGCAACTCCTCAACGTATCCGATCCACCAGTCTTCTTCCTTTTCAAAGACCGCTGTAAATTGATTTTTCATGTAGCACATCTTCGGGTTTTTTCAAACTCCTTATCTCCCACTTACTTATATTCCTCGAAAACCCCCTTCAAAACGCTTGCCATCTCGTCAACCTCGGCCTCGGTTACGATAAGCGGCGGGAGGAAACGAAGGACAGTCCGGCCGATACAGTTTATGAGAAGCCCCCTCTCCATGCATTTGTTGACGATTTCAGCCCCGGGCACGGTTAGCTCCATTCCAACGATAAGGCCCTTACCCCTTATCTCCTTTACGAACGAATTTTTTTCCTTAAGTTCATTTAGACGCTGGACGAGATAAGCTCCGACCTTCCGGCAGTTCTCGAGGACCCCGTCCTCTAAGGTCGCCTTCACGGCCGCCACACCCGCGGCGCTGGCGAGCGGGTTTCCCCCGAAGGTCGAAGCGTGCGAGCCTGGACCGAAGGCCCCTGCGACCCGGTCGGTCGCGAGCATCGCCCCTATGGCCACCCCTCCCGCGAGCCCCTTTGCAAGTGTCATGATGTCAGGGACCACATTGTAGTTCTCGTAGGCAAAAAGCGTCCCGGTCCTGCCCATACCCACCTGCACCTCGTCGAAGATTAAAAGTGTACCCGTCTCGGCGCACAGGGCCTTCAATTCCTTTAGATACCCCCCGTCCGGGAGGTTAACTCCCCCCTCGCCCTGTATGGGCTCTACGAGCACGGCCGAGGTTTTTTCAGTTATCGCCCCGCGGACGGCTTCTATGTCATTGAACGGTGCGTAGGTGAACTTTTCGAGCAAGGGCTCGAAGCCCTCCTGTATCTTCTTCTGGCCCGTTGCGGCCATGGCGGCCATGGTCCTTCCGTGGAAGGACTTTTCCATTGACACTATCTGGAACCGTGCCTCGCCCCGGGCGCTGAAGAACTTCCGCGCTAACTTTATCGCCGCCTCGTTCGCCTCGGCCCCGGAGTTGCAGAAAAATACCCTGTCGGCAAAGCTTCTGGCGCACAAAAGCTCGGCGAGCTCGGCCTGGGGCCCAATATGATAGAGGTTAGATACGTGAATGAGGGTCTCGGACTGCTTTTTTAACGCGGCCACAACCTTCGGATGGCAGTGCCCGAGGTTATTTACGGCAAGGCCCGAGACGAAATCAAGATACTCCTTTCCGTCGCCGTCCCAGAGCCTCGTGCCCTTGCCCCGGACAAAGGCCACGGGAAAGCGTTTGTAAGTTGCGGCCACGTGGCGGGCCGTAAGCTCTATTATCTCCCTGTTGGTCAAAGCCCTTTCCTTTTCAAACTTTCATTGTGTTCATGGAGTATGTCGAGCACAAGGTCCACGTCGTCTATGTTGACGGGCTTCAACTCAAAGGTATTCCCGTCATAGACGGCCGAGTATGTATCGAAGATATCCTGCATGACTAAAACGATTTCATCCAGGTCCGACCACTTGATTACGGATTTCTCGAAGAGCCTTGTGGGCTCTGTAAAATGCCTCTTGTCGAAATGCGCATAGAACCTGTTGCGTCTGAGCTTGATGCTGGCAATAGCTTCGTCAAGCTCCCTTATCCTCCGGCGGTCTCTTTTTATGGTCCCGCAGGTTATCGGCTCGCGCCTTAACATCAAATGACCGTCCGGGTAATTCTTGCGTCTTTGAAGCGCCTCTATGGAGAAAATATCAATGTTCTTTTCGATAAAGCTCAGATACTTCGGGAAACCGAGCTTCTCCCTCGGGTTAAGGAGCTTATAGGTCCAGATTATGATTTCCGTTAACAGTGCTTCGAGCACGCGGGCGAAGAAGGCGGGTGCGATGTTCATCTCATCCAACCGGTCGGCCTTCCGCTCGTGCAGGTGTTTGAAGAGCTCGATTGCGCTCACCAGGCGAATACACTCCCTCAAAAGTGCTTCCCTGTATTCTTCGAATTGCCTTTCCGGGTCCATCAATCCCATTTAAACGTTTTTAAACGCCAGACCGCCCCTTGTACGACTGTACGACAAAACCCCGGTTCCTTTTTTACGGTTTGTCCCCGATATCTATCTTAACGAGCGTGTCACCCTCGAATGTAAGGATCCTGGGGAAGTGGTACCTGCTCCTCTGGTAGACCCACTTCTCAATTGTTACGGTCAGCTCGCGTATCTCAATACCGACTTCGTCTTCGTCCCTGAGCTTAAATTCCTTCCTCCCGATGGTCTTCTCTCCCACGACTTCCTTCAGCAGGGGCTCCCCGCACGTTAAAAGGACCGTGTACTTCGTGTCCCCCACGCTTACGAGCCTCGATTTGCACCTCATGGTATCAAAGCCCAGAGCACTATCAGCGCTTCCCGATATAAAAATGGCAATAATGCCTGCAATTAAAAGTCTTCTCATCTTCATGGGATTTTTAGTTAATTTTTCGATTTTTAAATCTTCCGATTTTCCGATTAAAAACCGGCTATCCGACGCGTTTTCGAGCCCTCACGATACGCTCGATGCCCGAAAGGTCCTTTATTATCCCGGGGGCCTCGAATTCCCCGGTCTCTGAGATTATTTTAACCGCCTCACGGGATTGACCGAAGCCTATCTCGACCAATAGCACACCCCCGGGCCTTAAATACTCCGTAGAACCCGCCGCTATCCTCTTAAGGAAGTAAAACCCGTCCTGGCCGCCGTAAAGGGCCCTGTAGGGCTCGAAGAGCCTCACCTCGGGCTGGGCCTCTTTCAGCTCATCCCCGGGGACGTAGGGGGGGTTTGATACGACAATGTCAAAGGAGGCCTCAAGGCCCCTCTCCTCAAGGGGTTTAAAGAGGTCGCCCTCGAGGAATTTTATCCGCCCGGCCACGCCGTTAGCCGAGGCGTTCTCCCTTGCGAGTTTTAGCGCATTGGGAGAGATGTCCGTCGCTATTATGAGGGCCCCGGGCGCTTCCTTTGCCACGGCCACTGCGATACAGCCGCTACCGGTACAGACGTCCAGGACCCGGGGCGTTGAGGATTTTTTTTTAGCTGCAGCAGCCGCAGCACAAGCCGCTATTGCCTCGCCCGCAAGGAGCTCTGTCTCCGGCCTGGGGATCAAAACATTATGATTTACCTTTAGCCTCAGGCCCCGGAACTCGGTACTCCCGGTTATGTACTGCAAGGGCTCCCGGCGGCACCTTCTTTCCAGCCATTCGTTTAATGTTTCAAGCCTCTCGGGCCCGACCTCAGCATCCCTTTTAAGGTATACCTCCGCGGGCTTAAACCCCATCAAATCGGCCAGCATTAGCTGGGCCTCTCTCCCGGGGTCCGGGATACCATGGGTTTTAAGGATTTTTTCGGCCCGGGCAAGGGCTCCATTGAGCGTCATCAAGGAAGGCCTTTTATTTTTTGCCTTTTTTGCCTGATGAGTCTGCATTATCTGATAACGGTGCCAACGCCCGCATCGGTAAAGACCTCGAGTAGGACCGCGTGCTCGACCCTGCCGTCTATTATGTGGACGCTTGCCACACCGTTTGATACCGCCTCCACGCAGCATGTGAGCTTGGGGACCATGCCCTCTGTGGCCACCTTCCTCCTCACGAGTGACCGTGCCCCCTTCACACTCAACGTGCTCATGAGCTCGCCCTTATTGTCGAGCACCCCTTTTACGTCGGTTAAGAGTATCAGCTTTTCGGCGTTAAGCGCAGTGGCGACCCTGCCGGCAACGGTGTCGGCGTTTATGTTATAGCTCATGCCGTCGGGGCCGAGCCCCACCGGGGCGATGACCGGTATGAAATTGCTCTTCTCGAGGCTCTCTATTACGTGGGGGTTTATACTCTTCACCTCCCCGGCCATACCCATCCGGGCCCCTCGTATCCTGAGCCTCTTTGCCTCTATGAGCGAGCCGTCCTTTCCGCCCAGTCCTACCGCCCTCCCGCCGAAGTGGTTTATAAGGCCCACTATCTCTTTATTTATCTTGCCCACGAGGACCATCTCCACCACGTCCATCGTCTCGACGTCGGTAACCCGGTAGCCCTTTACGAACTTCGACTCCATGCCGAGCCTCTTTAAAAACCCGCCTATCTGGGGGCCGCCTCCGTGCACAATGACCGGGTTTATGCCCACGTACTTCATTAAGACGACGTCCCGGGCAAAGCCCTTCTTCAGCTCCTCCTCGACCATGGCCGCCCCGCCGAACTTTATGACCACGGTCTTACCGTAGAACTTCCTTATGTAAGGAAGGGCCTCAAAGAGGATTTTAATTTTATCTATATGTTTCTTCACCGCTTCTTCCGTCTTTTTAAAGTTTTTTAGGTTTTTTAAAGTTTTTTAAAGTATGTACCTCGAGAGGTCCGCGTCGTCCACTATGTCCTTGAGCCTCTTCGTTACGTACTCGCTGTCTATTACGACCTTTTCTGCGCCCATCTGCGGGGCATCGAAGGATATCTCGTCAAGCACCCTCTCGATTACCGTATGCAGCCTCCGGGCCCCGATGTTCTCCATCCTGTCATTTACGGTGGTGGCGATAGAGGCTATCTCCCTTATCGCGTCGTCGGTGAAGACGAGCTCAATAGCTTCGGTCTCGAGGAGCGCCCTGTACTGCTTTATGAGTGCGTTCTCGGGCTCGGTGAGTATCCTCACGAAATCCTCCTCGCCCAGAGAAGAGAGCTCGACCCTTATGGGGAACCTCCCCTGGAACTCGGGTATGAGGTCCGAGGGCTTTGCCGCGTGGAAGGCCCCCGAGGCTATGAAAAGTATGTGGTCGGTCTTGACCATGCCGTACTTCGTGTTTATCGTCGAGCCCTCGACAATGGGAAGCAGGTCCCTTTGCACGCCTTCCCTTGAGACGTCCGGGCCCTGGCCCGCCTGCCTTGAGGCTATCTTGTCTATCTCGTCTATGAACACAATGCCCGACTGCTCGACCCTGTCTATGGCCTGCTTGTAGACCCTGTCCATGTCGATTAGCTTCTGTGCCTCCTCCTGGGCGAGTATCTCGATGGCCTCCCGGACCCTGACCTTCCTCCTCCTGGTCTTCTTGGGGAAGAGGTTCGAGAACATCTCCTTCATGTTTATGTCCATCTCCTCCACCCCGGCGGCGGAGAATATCTCGACCACCGGGCCCTTCTGCTCGGTCTGCTCCACCTCCACGGTCCTCTCGTCGAGTTTTCCCTCCCTCAGCAGGGCCCTCAGCTTCTCCCTCGTGGTCTTCTGTAGCTCCCTTTCCTTTAGAAGCCTCTCCGTATCCAGCTCCCCGGGGACATGGGGCTTCAAGGGGCTCGCGGTCGCCGGCGGAAGAAGGCTGTCGAGGAGCCTCTCCTCTGCGGCCTCCCTCGCCTTTTTCATCACCTTCACCTTCTCCTCGTCCTTCAGCATCTTCACCGAGAGCTCTGTCAGGTCCCTTATGATGCTCTCAACGTCACGACCCACGTAGCCCACCTCAGTGAACTTGCTCGCCTCGACCTTTATGAACGGGGCCTGGGCGAGTTTCGCGAGCCTCCTCGATATCTCGGTCTTGCCCACGCCCGTGGGTCCTATCATTATTATGTTCTTCGGGGCTATCTCGTCACGGAGCTCGGGCCTTATCTGCTGCCTTCTCCACCTGTTCCTCAAAGCTATGGCAACGGCCCTCTTGGCTTCATGCTGACCTATGATGTATTTATCGAGCTCCGAGACTGTCTCTTTCGGGGTAAAACTTCTCATAATTAAAAAAACCTCCTGCTACTTTTATTTCAGGGGTCATGGACCGTGTCATGGACCGGGTCATTAACCCCTTTTTTCACCTTAATCCGTCCATGCGTTTATTTCAGGGGTCATGAACCGGGTCATTGACCCTTTCTTAACCTTAATCCGTCCCTACTGCTATTTCAGTTCTTCGACCGATATCTGGTCATTTGTATAAATGCAGACCTCGGCGGCGGCCTTCATGGCCTCGACCGCGATC
>JAUVFY010000200.1 GCA_030594025.1 Deltaproteobacteria bacterium
AGCTTCAGGACCTCCTCGACGGCGAACTCCTCCTCCACGTCTTTCGTCGTCTCGTCCACGGTCTTCTTAAGCTCCTGGGTGGCCTTCTTGAACTCACCGAAGGCCTTTCCAAGGACCTTCATCATCTCCGGAAGTTTCTCGGGCCCGATGGCTATGAGCGCTATAACCAGGATGATTGCTAATTCTGTAAAACCTATACCGAACATATCTTAAATGACTCCCTGGGGTTTGAAATCCCGCCTGCAAGTTATCTGGGGGGAGGGATGACCAGGACCGGGCATCTGGCCTTTCTCATGACCCTCTCTGTCGTTGAGCCGAAGATGAACCTGTCCATACGGCCCCGGCCGTAAGTGGCCATGACGACGAGGTCTATATTGTTTCCCTCTATGAACTTCACTATCTCCCTGTGGGGTTCACCTTCGAGTATCGCCGTCTCGCAGTCTTTAATGTCCTTCAGCCGTCTCGAGCAGAATTTTTTTAACGCACCCTCGGCCCCCTCCCTCATCTCTCCGTGGAGCTTTTCAAAAGAAGGGTGCGGCACGTAGAAGCCCGCGGCCTCGTGGGCAGTGTCCACGACGTGGACAACGTGGAGTTTCGCCCTGTATCGCCTCACAAGGCTCACCACATAAGAAAAGACGTACTCAGAGGGTGTGGTAAGGTCCGTGGGGAAAAGGATCCTCTTGAAGCCCTTTAGCCTTTTTCCCTGCGCCATCTTGAATCCCTTATACTTTGTTTATAGGTAAAAAAACCCTTTTTTCTTCAAGGCTTCCGGCCCGGGGCCGGCTAAAACAGACCCTATGATATTATAATAAAAACCCCTTTTCAACAGATTTCTCCCCGCCTTCTACTGGCTGTCTGAACTAACACCCTAACAATGGGATTGACGCACTGGCATTGGAAATGTTAAATTCAGGTTCATGCATTGCCCGCGACATCCCCGGAGATTAGCACGTGGTAGTTGCCTGCATTGCGCCACGGCGCTCTGCTCGATGTGCCTTGCACAAGGGAGCGGCCCTGAAGTCTTCTGCGGCTCCGCCTGCCGCATGAGATACGGAACCTTTAAAGCGCTCACAGGACTTAAGACCCTCTTTACCACCTCACCTTGCCTTAAAATACCCGAGTCACTAAAACTCATCGTTTCCCGTCTACCGGGGGACTTCTATTTCGAACTCTGCTTAATGGGGCAAAGGGCCGCCGGGCCTTTACGGGTTTTTTTAAAGAAGGCCTTTACGCTTTCTTCTTTTCCAAAGAGAAGACTTCTCGTCATCCGCGCTCTGCCCGTCCGCCCGAGTGGGCCGGCCCGCCTTGCTTTCCTCAGGGTTTCCGGCTCAATAAAGACGGGGCTTTTTACGGCCGCTTCGTTTACGGTGGCCTTTACGTGCTTTCTTTTTATCCTCGTCTCATACTGGGTAAGGGCCGGCCTGGTCCTTTCAGCCTTCGTATTGAAAAAAGCTCTCCTCGCCCTTGGCAGGCTTTTCCGTGAGCTCCCGGGCTCTTTAAGGAAACTCCTCGAACGGTTGCGCCCGGAGTTTGGACCTTTCCCCGGTCCTGGGTTGAGGCGGGGTTTTAGTTATGCCCTCAGCGTTACCTCCCTCGCCTTCGTACACCTTTACGTCACAGCGGGCGTTCTGGAACCCGGAGGATTCGAGGGGCCGTCGTTTGCCGGAAAAAAAGGGCCACAGGTAATCGCGGCGGCGGATAAAGAACTCAACAACGAGAAAATTACCGTCAGCCATGCCGCCCCCGGGGCAAACGAAAATTTAAAGGAAGAAAAAGGGCCCGAATATAAAGTCCCGGGGCCTGAAACCAGGATTCTTGACGGGATGATTGAAAGCGGGCCGGGCCCTGAAATCATGGACCCCCTCATAAACATAACCAGGGGCGGCAGGGAAAGGATGGACATAGCGCTCACCTTTGACGGGGGAAGCGAGGCCACGGAGGCCCGCGAGATACTCGATGAGCTCAGGGCGCGCTCCATAAAGACGACCATATTCTTAACCGGCACATTCATAAGAGACTACCCCGGGCTCGTAAGACAGATGGTACGAGACGGGCACGAGATAGGAAACCATACGATGACCCACCCCCACCTAACCGAGTTCGCTCGAACCTTCAGCCACACGACCCTTGCTGGTGTGACAGAGGAGTTCCTCGCCGAAGAGCTCCGCACCACAGCCGAGGCCTTCATTGAGGTAACCGGCTCGAGGATGACCCCTCTCTGGAGGGCCCCATACGGGGAGATAAACTCAGAGATAATCGAGTGGGCTCTGGACGAGGGCTACATACACGTCGGGTGGACCGCGGACTATAAAAAGGGCGAGAGCCTGGACACCCTCGACTGGGTCCACGACAGGTCTTCGAGGTTCTACAGGACCTCGAGCGAGATAAAGGCCGGTGTCCTCGGCTTCGGAAAAGGTTCCAACGGGTTAAGGGGCGGGATAATACTCATGCACCTGGGAACCGAGCGGACCGATGACAGGGCCTCCGGGGTGCTCGGCGAGATGATCGACGGCCTTACGGAGATGGGCTACAGGTTCGTAAAGGTCACCCGCCTTATCAAGACCAGCATGGTCTATAAGAACTTAAGCCCAGGGAAAGAAAAGCTCGCCATGACAATGCCCTGAACCCATGAAGGATAGATTCCAGGGCAAAAAATAAGATTCCAGGGGCCGGAGATTACCAATGAAGACA
>JAUVFY010000219.1 GCA_030594025.1 Deltaproteobacteria bacterium
CCGTATCCCAAAAATAGTAACTATGATGCGCTGGCCGACGCCATCGAGCTCAAGACCTATTCAGCTTTGGAGAGGGCAGCGTCGTTCTTACGGCTCATGTACTACCGGGCGATACATGGTAAAAAAGCGTTGCAGAAAGCGATAAGCGGCGGGCAGTACACACACCCGCAAGGTCTTTTTTACGGGGGTCAATTCGAGACATGGTCGAACAAGACCGTTCGGGCGATTATTCAGCGCCATCTTTATAACGCCGCCCGTGTGGTTTTTATTGATATCCACACGGGTCTGGGGCCGTACGGACATGGCGAGATCATAACAGGTGAACCGCCGGGGTCACAGGCTTACCAGCGTGCCGTGAAATGGTGGGGCAAAAGAACCAGGTCCACAAAAGCCGGTGAATCTGCTTCAGTCAAACTTTCGGGTGCAATCAGGCTCGCTTTTCCCGGGATGCTCCCCGGTGCCGAGGTTACCGCCGTCACCCTTGAATTCGGCACAGTGCCGCTCAAGGAAGTTTTCAAAGCGATGCAGGCAGAAAACTGGTTGCATCATCACGGAGGGAAAAACAACCCGCTTGCCGATGAGATAAAAGCGGAAATGCGGCGGGTCTTTTACCCTGATACGGACGGCTGGAAGGACCGCGTTTGGGCACAAGGAAAAGAGGTCGTAGATAAGGCGGTCGCAGGCCTTACTATTCGGTCATTGGCTTAAACGAATCTTTTTTGCACGTTCTTCAAGTCTTTTCGCTTCGTCTTTTACACTTATTACCCGGGTATAAGCTCAGGCGTAACCATCCACTCAACTGAGAAGTTCCCGTCGCCAGGGTTCTCAAGGCAAACGACTGAGCCCTGTTTGAAGTTAACGGCGTTTCTTTCCGCATCCCCTTTTAAAAGTAGCGAGGCGAGTCTACTCATGTGCGGGAGGTGCCCCACGAGCATCGTATCCTCCTTCGCCTTTAATATGCGCTCGAACCATATCCTGGGGTCGTCAAGGGGTTTTAATCCGCCCACCTCGTCTACTTTCCTTTCGGAACCTATGGATGTGGCGAGTATCTCGGCTGTTTCTAACGCCCTTTTCTTCCCGCTGTGAAGCACCCGGGCAACCTTCACACCCGCTCCCGCGAGGAATGCCGCAACCTTCTGTACGTCCTTCATACCCTTTTTGGAGAGCGGCCTTTCAGGGTCTTTCTCTTCGGTTTTGGCCTCACCGTGCTGGACGAGATAGACTTTCATGAGGACCCCCTCGAAGTTAAAGCGGTTTACGTTGAAAGGTATCTGAGGGCCGCTACAGCGGCCTTTATTACGTTTCCCTCACCAGCCCCGAGGGCGGCCTTTGATATCGTCTCCCCACCGGCCCTGTTTATAACGCCCGTTATGCAGCCCCCCCGGAGGCCCATAGACGCGGTTAGCGTCAGTACCGTTGAGGACTCCATCTCGTAGTTCAAAACCCCGAGCGCCAACCACTCCCTCGTTGCCCCTTGAAACCTCTTAATCGTATACCTCCTGAAGGAGTCTTTTCTTTCCTCTCCCGGGTAGAAGGTGTCCGAAGATACGGTAACCCCCACGTGGTATCTTACCTTTACGGCCTCAGCCCCTTTTACAAGGGCGTTCACTATCTGGTAATGCGCCACGGCCGGGTATTCGATGGGTGCGTAATGGGTAGAGGCGCCGTCAAGGCGTACCGAGCCCGTGGTGATTATGACGTCCCCGTTTCTGATGTTCTTCTTTATCGCCCCGGTGGTGCCCACGCGTATGAACGTTCTTAGGCCGAGGCGGGCGAGCTCGTCTATGGCAATGGACGTCGATGGGCCTCCTATACCGGTGGAGGTGACGAGTATTTTTTCCCTGCCGGCCCGCACAAGGCAAGTACAGTACTCCCTCTTCCATGCGAGTTTCTTTATCGCTCCACGGTAGGCCCTTGAGATCTCCTCGGCTATGGCCTGCGTTCTGAAGGGGTCCCCGGGAAGGAGCGCTATCTTTGCGCCCTGGAGCTCTTTTTTCCCGAGGCCCAGGTGGTAGACTTTGCTCATATGCACCTGCCGGTGGTTTTAAAAGGCGTGGAGCCGGCGATCCAGGATACTTAAGAATTACGGGCGAAAGTATTTGAAGGGGGCGAAGGGGGTCAATGCTTCTCCCTTAGCTCCCGTCTCATGGCCCTTATGGTTTTTTTGTAGTCGTCGCTTCCGAATATTGCGGAGCCGGAGACGAAAACGTCCGCACCGGCCTTCGAGGCCGCGCCGATATTGCCTACCTTTATCCCGCCGTCTATCTCGAGCTCGGCACTTGAGTGGCGGGAGTCGAGTATCTTCCTAACCGCCTTGACCTTTTCCAGGGAGGCCGGGATGAACTCCTGGCCTCCGAAGCCGGGGTTAACGGACATTACAAGGACCAGGTCCACG
>JAUVFY010000260.1 GCA_030594025.1 Deltaproteobacteria bacterium
GCATGGCAGTTTTGCAGACTGCTCCCTTAGCCACTTGGGTACGCCGCCTCAGAGCGCGGTGTTCTCGATTATAAACCAGCATCCCGTTTATGTCAATGGAATGCCGGGATCGGGGTAAAAGGCCCTTTTTCCTTAAGTACTTACTCTTATTGACCTTCTTCCGTTTGTCCTTGTTCCCCCGGTGGACTTTCTCCCATCTTAGTACGGACGAGCACGCCCTCGGCAACCACACCCTTGGGCTGGTTGTGGCACCTCAGGCAATCGGCAAAGGTGAAAGAGACCTTTCCGTGACAAAGGCCGCAGAAGCGTCCCCTGGCAATCTCTATCATCTTTACATTGCTACCTCCCAGCTCGTCCTTGAAGTGCGCGGGATGACAGGTGGAGCACTTTATCCACTCTGAATGGACCTTGTGGTTGAAAATAACGTTTTGCACGAAGTCGCTCGTTGACTCGAAAAGTATCATGTTGTCCCTTATCTCGTCCTTGAAGTCCGGGTCGAGGGAGACGATGGGCTTGAAGACACCTTTCCGTTTCAGTTCAAGCCAGTCTATGAATTGGAACTTGTCAACAGGTATGTTCCCTTCCGGTAGCGCTTCGGTGTTCCATTCGGCACCCAGCCGTTCGGCCGTCACCGCGATATATTCGTGCTCGATCTCTTTTATATTGTGGAATTTTTCTGCCTCCGGCTTGCCGGCGATATGGCACCTGTCGCACTCCTCGGCTTTGTCAGCGGCGAAGGAGATGGTGCCGTTGTGACATACCCCGCACTGCTTGCCCTCGACGATCTTGTCTTGCGAGATATCGTTGGACCACCGCTTCATCGTGAAGATGTCATCATGGCATACCTTGCATTCGAAGTATATCCTGTGGAGCCAGTGGGGATAGAGTACCGGCGCCAGGCCCTCCTTATCCATCTCATCCTTACGGGTTTTCATAACGAAGTTGCCCAGGAACCTCTCCTCCTTTTTCCACTTCATAAGCTCTGCGGTCCTCTGTTCCTCCTTCTTGAGCTCCTTGTAGATATAGGGCTCTACCTTATTCAGCGGCTCGTCGTCGTCGTTCCAGTACTTATGCATGAAGCCCATGGTGGAGGCTATGTCCAGTAGGTACATGCGCTCTTCAAAGCTCTTGTCCTCTTGCATGGCCTCTTCGATTAGCGAGTCAATCTCGTCAGCTATTAAGTCCTTGTTTTTCTTAACAAGTATTACCTGTTGTTGGAATCTCTGCGCTTTATAGTTGGTTATAAACTTTTCGCGAAAGGAACTGTCCTGGGCCCAGGAAAAAAAAGACGCCGCGACGACAAAAATTCCCGCCAGAAAAAAGCCCGTCAGGAGGACGCGCAACGATGCTATCGGTTTCATAATGGCTCCTGTATTAATGGATTCTTCAAAAAATTATTATAATACACAAACAAGAGGCGAATCAAGCACGGAGGGCAGAAAAATAACTCAGGGCCCGGCAAATAAAGAGACCACTGTGAACTTTTCCACGTCAACAAGCCCCCTGTCCGTAAGGCGAAGCTCGGGGATGACCGGCAGGGCGAGGAAACTCATGGTCATGAAGGGGTCAATGAGCGTACACCCGAGCTCTCCGGCGACCTTTATAAGGTTCCGTGCCGAGGCCGAGACCTTGTAAATGGGCATCGTGGACAGGAGCCCCGCCACCGGGAGACTTAAAGAGGCACGGAGCTTACCGCCCCTTACGGCCACAAGCCCCCCC
>JAUVFY010000081.1 GCA_030594025.1 Deltaproteobacteria bacterium
CAGGAAAGGCTTTAAGAGCTATGTTCGACAAGTATAAAGACGAATGCGGTGTCTTCGGGGTCTACAACCACCCGGAGGCATCGAATATAACATATCTCGGACTGTACGGACTCCAGCACAGGGGCCAGGAGAGCGCGGGGATAGTCTCATCTGACTCCGTCAAGCTCCACTCGTACAAAGCAATGGGTCTTGTGGCCGATGTCTTCAGCCAGGAGGAACTTGACAGCCTTCCCGGCCGTTCAGCCATAGGGCATGTGAGGTACTCCACCACAGGCGATTCACACATAAAAAACGCCCAGCCCTTCGTAATCGAGTACTCGAGGGGGGCGCTTGCCACGGCTCACAACGGTAACCTTGTCAATGCAAGCATCCTTAAGGACGAGCTCGAGGCCTACGGGTCGATATTCCAGTCCAACATGGATACCGAGATAATCGTACACCTGCTGGCGTCGAGCAATGAGAACAGCCTTGTGGACAGGCTCAAATACGCCCTTGGCAGGATCAAGGGTTCCTATTCGCTCGTTATCCTTACCGAGAAGCACCTTATCGCCGTAAGAGACCCCGGCGGCTTCAGGCCTCTTATGCTCGGAAGGCTCAAGGACTCATGGGTCGTATCCTCGGAGTCCTGCGCTTTTGACCTCATCGAGGCCGAATACGAAAGGGAGATAGAGCCGGGCGAGATACTCGTGATAGAGGAGAACGGTTTGACCTCGCACATGCTCTCCTCTCAGTCCCGTTACACCCCCTGCATATTCGAGTTCATATACTTCGCCCGCCCGGACTCGACCATATTCGGCGCGAACGTATACGATGTAAGAAAGAGGCTCGGGCGCGAGCTCGCACATGAGCACGCGGTGGAAGCCGACATAGTCATCCCGGTGCCCGATTCCGGGCTTCCAGCGGCCGTCGGCTATGCGGAGGCCTCTGGCATACCTTTCGAGATGGGCATTGTAAGGAGCCACTATGTGGGCAGGACCTTCATCGAGCCCAAGGAGAGCATCAGGTACTTCGGCGTGAAATTAAAGCTCAATGCGGTAAAGGATTGCATAAAGGGTAAAAGGGTAATCGTTGTGGACGACTCGATCGTAAGGGGCACCACGTCAAGGAAGATAATAAAGGTGATAAGAAACGCGGGCGCAAAAGAGGTCCATATGAGGATAAGCTCGCCGCCGACAATCTCTTCGTGTTATTACGGCATAGATACTCCCACCAGGGACGAGCTTATCGCATCTACCCACACGGTTGACGAGATAAACAGTTTCCTTACCTCCGATACCCTTGGCTATTTGAGTGTGGAGGGTCTGTACCGTGCAGTGAGCGACGCCGGCGGGAGCTTCTGTGATGCGTGCTTTACAGGAAATTACCCGGTAGAGATAACGAAAAATAAAAAGCCTCCCCAGCTTGTTCTTTTCAAGTAGCCTGAACCCATGCCAGAATTTAAAAAAATGAGAGACACAGCGGCCAGGAGGGCCCTGCTTGCCGCCTGCGCGTTCTTGGGCCTTCTCTTAATCGCCGGCTGCGGCACGACCGCGTGGGATACATCCGCTGTCGTGCAACCCCGACCGTCAGGCTATCTACTCGTCCTTGAAGAGTGGACAAGGTCTAAAGATGTATATGAGGGGTTTGAATCGAGGCTCTTCGTCAGAGCCACGTACAAATCGCTGCCTTTCAGAGAGGCCTACGTAGAGGAATATGCGGAAAAATACCGCATAGACGAGGACCTGAAAAGGGTCCTTATGGAAAGTGAGGCCGAATCCTTTCAGACCTACAACGAATTCTTCCTCTCCGCGGCTACCCCCGTTGATTCCTGGAACGACTTCGACCAGATGGACTCCTTATGGAAGCTCTACCTTGAGGACGACGTCGGAAGAAAGGTTGAACCGGTGGAGATTAGGAAGGTTGAGGCCCAGGACCAGCGCATAAAGGCCTTCTTCCCGTATTTAAACTACTGGAGCACCGGCTATATCGTCAGGTTCCCGAGGCATGACGCAACCGGAGAGGTGGTGGGCAAGGACGCAAGCTCCCTGAGGCTCGTTTTAACGGGTGTCATAGGACAGACAGAACTCGAATGGGGCCTTGAAAGGTAAGAAGTTTTTTATCTTCGGGGCATTGAACGGTGATTATAAGGCTGCTCGGTCTTTTCAAATTGAGAGACGAGAAGCCTTTTTTATTGGGGCCATGCGAGCAGTGAAGTGAGTAAGAAGACAGAGAGAGCCGCAGGGGACCTTTTTTGGCCCACTATATATTTATATATAGTATTAATATTATACCATAACATATTGCAAATATTAAATAATTTATAATAAAAATGAAAAGGAAAAATATCCTTCTAACCGGGAGGCCCCGTGTCGGGAAATCGACCCTTGTCATGCGAGTAACCGAGAGGCTCAGGGAGCTGGGCCATACGGACATCGGGGGGTTTTATACCCTCGAGAAAAGCCGTGAGGGCAAGCGGGTCGGTTTCAATATCCAGACCCTCGACGGGCAGGTGGGACGCCTCGCAGAGGTCGGTCTAGGAAGCCCTTACAGGCTCGGAAAATACGGCATTGACATGGAGTGCTTCGAAAGGGTTGCATTGACGGCGCTCGAGGGGGCACTTGAAAAGAAATACATTGCAGTTGTAGACGAGATAGGCTACATGGAGCTTAAGAGCAGGAGGTTCAGGGACCTTGTAGACCAGGCCCTTGACAGTGCCAGGCCGCTTCTGGCAACGGTTATGCGTTCGCGTTTTGATTTTCCCGACAGGATAAAGGCCCGTGACGACGTTACGGTCATTACCGTAAGGGTAGATAACAGGGACAGGCTTGTGGGCGAGATAGTCGACATGCTCGTTAGTCGCCCGAAAGATAAACCCGGTGAGTAAATCTCGCGCTTCTTTAACTATTAAGAACTATTCAGCGTTCGGGCCAACGATTGATATGATGTAGGCATCGAGGGTTATGTATTTGCGTGCCACCCGTAAGACGTCCTCCGTGATCACGGCCTCGATCTTTGCCGGGTAGCGCTTGAAGTGGTCGTAGCCCAGGCCAAAAAGCTCGTTGTTTGCCATATCCGAGGCCTGGCTCGAGACCTCCTGAAGCCCTATCTCGTATCCTCCGACTATGGCGCTTTTTGCCCTCGTGAGCTCCTCTTCGGTTACCTCTTCTGTCACGACCTTGGTAAGTTCTCTCAGGAGCCCTTCGATAGCCTGGTCTTTTTTATCCGGCGCGCACCCTATATATAACGCGAAGAGGCCCGGCTCGACACCCGGCCTTGAAAATGCGCTCAGGGCGTAGGCGAGGCTCTTTTTGTCCCTGAGCTCCACGAATAGTCTTCCTCCCTGGCTGCTCAGGACCTTGGTCAAAACGCTCAAGGCGTATCTGTCTTCGCCCACAATCGTGGTGCCCAGAAAACCTATGCCTATGTTGGTCTGGGCCTTCTGTTTTACCTCACCCGTGGTTAGTATCGTTGCGGGATGTTTTTCTACCGGAAGCTCCGGCATACCGTCGGGCTTACCCTTAAACTTAAACCCTTCAAAAAGCCCCTTGACCTTTTCGACTGCGCGGTCCTTGTTTATATCGCCCACTATCACGAGCACCATTCGTTCAGGGACGAATATCCTTTTGTAATGGTTTAAAAGGTCTTCTCTTGTGAAGGCTGATACGGTGGCCAGTTCGCCAGAGACGTGCAAGCCGTAAGGGTGGGCCTTGTACAGGGTCTTATTAAGGAGCTTGAAGGTATAGCCTGGGAGGTAGTCCTCCTGGCTCTTTATGGAGGCGATTATATCTTTCCTGAGTTTCTCTATCTCCTCCGGGGGGAAGGTGGGGTTCATGACAACATCGGCCATAAGTCCTAACCCCTTATGGAAGTCCTTGGAAAGGAACTTTCCGGAAACGCCCGTGGAGTTCCGGCCCGAAAACCCGCTTATCCCGCCCGCAATCTCGTCAAGTGCCCTTATAAGCTCTTCTCTTGTCCTTTTAAGCGTGCCCCTCTTGAGCATACTCGCCATGAAGCTACTCAACCCGTTTGTTTCGGGGGTCTCGAACCTCGGTCCCCCTGGGAAGGTGGCATAGAAAGCAACGGTCGCATTTGAATGGTCCTCTTTGAGGATAACGGTTATGCCGTTTTCGAGCTCTACCCTGGTTATCTCCCCGGCCTCTTTAACCTCTGCGTATCTCTTTCGGGCTTTCTCCTCTGTATCTTTTACGAGCTCTATAATGCCCTCTTCGCTTATAACTTGCTTTTCCCCTTCCGGAAGTAATGCGGCGAAGGTCATGTTGGCGGAGCCGAAGTACTTGCGAAGCACATTCTTTATGTCGAATGCGGTGACTTTTCTTATCCCCTCGATGTATTTCTTTTCGAAGGCGAGGTCCCCGGAGATGGTCTCGTAGTATCCGAGCTGGCTCGCCTTGCCCTGCATGGTCTCCCTCGAGTAGACGAAACTACTTTCCAGGCTCGTTTTCGCCCTTTCGAGCTCGTCCGAATCAGGTCCCTCGAAGGCGAGCCTCTCGAGCTCGTCGGTTATCTCCTCGACCGTCCTTTCGGCGTTCTTTGAATCAAGGGTAGAAGTTATGAAAAATGCCCCCGGCTCTTTAGGTGTCATGGCATAAGCTGATATGCTGTGAACCAGCTGGTCTTCTATCTTGAGCCTTTTATGCAGCCTCGAGCCCGCACTCCCGCCGAGGATGTACGCGAGCAAGTCAAGGGCGTAGGTATCCTCGTGCTTGAGCTCCGGTATGTGGAAGGTAAGACCCATGTGGGTCTCGGTTATTTCATCCGAGAGGACGACGGCCCTTATTGTGTCCTGAGGGGGCTCGACGGGTCTCGGGGTGTGGGGGTCGGTCCTCTTCTTGAAATTCTTGAAGGAGTTTTTTATCTCTTCAAGGGCATCCGCCTTA
The DNA here is from genome assembly GCA_030594025.1 of Deltaproteobacteria bacterium. Lineage (GTDB taxonomy): Bacteria > Desulfobacterota > GWC2-55-46 > GWC2-55-46 > JAUVFY01 > JAUVFY01. The sequence continues at coordinate 4,878 of JAUVFY010000081.1, forward strand.
TCGAAGTCGCCCACCACGACGAGGGTCATGTTGTTCGGCACGTACCATCTTTTGAAGAAATCCAGTATGTATTCCCTTGTGAGCGCCTTGACCGTTTCCTTATAGCCTATGACCGGTCTTTTGTAAGGGTGGGTAGTGTAAGCCTTTGCAATGAGGTTTTTAAAGAGTTTTCTACTGGGGCTGTCCTCGCCCCTTCTTATCTCTTCGAGCACCACTTCCAGCTCCTTTTCGAGCTCGACCGGGTCGAAGGCGGAGTTCTGAATGGCATCGTTTATTACGTCGAGGCCGGTGGAGAAGAACCGGCTCGCGACCGTGAGGTGATAGACAGTGTTGTCGAACGAGGTGTAGGCGTTGATACTGCCGCCGGACCTTTCCACCTCTCTGGCGATCTCACCTACAGCCCTTTTTCCGGTCCCCTTGAAGAGCATGTGTTCGAAGACGTGGGCTATGCCGGCCTCCGCATCTCGTTCGTCTGCGCTTCCTACCCTGACCCACATCTGGAAGCTGACGACCGGGGCCGAGTGGTCCTCTTCGAGTATCACCGTCAGGCCGTTCTCGAGCGTTGTTTTACGTGTGTCCTTTTCGGGCTTCGTACAGGAGGGGAGGGCGAAAAAGAGCGATATGAAAATAAGGGTAATTATCTTGCGGTAAGTGTGCATTGGCCGGCCTCCGGGTTTTTGATAATTATAATCATAATATATTATGCTCACATTTACCGGAATTTTTCAAACCTGCTCCTCGTATGATAAGCACCTTGACAGCGTATTGAATTTTGGTATTCTCAATAATATAAGGGGAGGTTTTAATGTAATGGAAGCGAAGTCCGCTCTGGTTGTAATCGACGTTCAGAACGATTTCTGTAGCGGCGGTACTCTGGAGGTCCCCGACGGGGACGCGGTGGTGCCGGTGATCAATAGATACATGGAGAAGTTCGCCTCACGGGGGCTCCCGATATACGCCTCCAGGGACTGGCACCCGGAAACTACGAAACACTTCAAGGCATACGGCGGCGTATGGCCAGTCCACTGCGTTCAGGGCACAAAGGGGGCCGAGTTCCACGGCGGGCTCAAGTTCCCCGAGGGGACGGTCGTCATAACTGAGGGGGACACTCCGGACAAGGAAGGTTATTCTTGTTTCGAGGGCCGGGATCCTGAAGGAAGGGACTTCGGCGAGTTATTGCGCTCCGGTGGGGTAGACCACCTCTATATCGGGGGGCTTGCCACGGACTACTGCGTAAGTGCAACTGCCCTGGACGCCCTGAAGGAGGGTTTCAAGGTAACTCTCCTAACTGACGCGGTGAGGGGGGTGGATCTGAAACCGGGAGACTCGGAGAGGGCTGTTGAAGAGATGAAAGAAAACGGTGCGTTAACGGCCACGCTGGATGAAGTCAAGCTC
>JAUVFY010000252.1 GCA_030594025.1 Deltaproteobacteria bacterium
CCTGCACGATGTTTCCGGCTCGCTTGGGTTCGAGCCCTTTTTGAATTTTTCCACGAAGATGAAAGAGGCCCTTGAGGCCAACGGCAAGACCGTACTGGATACATTTGCCGAAGAGTGCCGTAAGGCCGGTTTCAGCCCGGAAACGCACCTTTCGTTCGGGATAGTTGTGAACGAGATATGCGAAAAGGCTCTTCTGGCGGACCTTGTGGTAATAGGCCGAAGAGGTATAAACGCCCGCTTCGAATACGGCCTCCTGGGCTCCGCAACCGAGGGGGTGATAAGAAAGTCCCCCAGGCCCGTTCTTATAGTGCCCGAGAAGTTCGAGATCCCTGCAAATCCCCTTCTGGCCTATGACGGGAGCGCCTTTGCAACCAAGACCATGCGCTCGGCGGCCGAGTTCTCCAAGACCCTCGGCCTTCCCCTGACGGTGCTTACGGTCGCCAGGAAGAAAGATGAGGGTACCGAAATATTAAAGGGCGCCGAGGATTACCTGAAGCCCTACTCAATAGAGGCGAAGTTTGTATGCGTTGAGGGCGACGCCCCCGTGGGTATAGAAAAATACTACAAGGAAAACGGCCACGATCTACTTTTCATGGGACCGTCACGCCATTCGAAGGTGGTTGAGATGGTGCTCGGTTCCACCACCGAGCACGTTATGAGGGCCGTCGAAGGCCCATTTTTCCTCGAAAGATGACCGGGAAAACCGGTTACCGGCCGTCCTTTACGCTCATCGGCAGTGCCAAACCCCTGTGAGCTTCTTAGCCGATGAGCTTTTTTTCACCCCCCGCCGGAGTTTACCCTTTCCCTTTCAAGCCTTCCCGCATAAGACCGCCATATACAGGTTGACTTCCCTTTTTTCTATGTGTTAATTTTCAGAGGAACGCCGTGCGTTAAATTACGTTTTTTACAGGGGGTAAGATAAGATGTCGGCCGAGGCTGATAAGGACATAATCCTCGATGAGATAAAGGCCCACCTTGAAAGGGAGGACCAGGAGGAGGCAAAGAGGCTTCTGGCCACCCTGCACCCGTCTGATATCGCCAGGGACATGGGGGGCCTTGAGGATTCCGAGGCGGTCAGGGTCTTCAGGATCCTGAGCCCTGAGATGGCCTCTACGGTGCTTCTTGAGCTCGACGAGCGCCTGAGGCAGGCGATTATCTCCGCAATCTCTGATACGGAGCTCGTAAAGGTCGTCGACGAGATGGAGACCGACGACGCGGCCGACGTTATCTCGGGGCTCCCGCTCGAGGACGCGAAGAAGGTCCTCGACGGTATAGGCTGGCAGGAAGCCATCGTGGTGCAGAAGCTCCTTAAGTACCCCGAGGATACCGCCGGCGGTAAGATGCAGGCCGAGCTCGTCTCGGTCCGCGAGGATGCGACGGTCGAGGAGACGATCGAGGAGGTACGCAGAAGGAGCGAGCGGGTGGAGAACATCTCGAGCGTTTTCGTCGTAGACCCGGAGGGCAGGCTGACCGGTGCGGTCCCGCTCGACAAGCTCATACTGGCGAGACCGGAGAAACCGGTAATAGAGATCGCCCACAGGGACCCCATAAAGGTCGAGACCGGCGTAGACCAGGAGGAAGTGGGCAAGATGTTCCAGCGCTACGACCTTTTGACCATGCCCGTCGTGGACAGCGAGGACCGCCTCGTCGGCCGTATAACCATAGACGACGTGGTGGACGTCATAGAAGAGGAGATATTCGAGGACTTCTACCGCATGGCGAGCCTCAAGGCGGGCGAGAAGGCCCTGGATTCTCCCAGGCGGTCCATCAGGATGAGGTCGCCCTGGCTCATTATAAACGTGGGGACCGCGTTCATTGCGGCAAGTGTGGTAAAGCTGTTCGAGAGCACCATCGAGACGATGGTCGTTCTGGCGGTACTTATGCCCATCGTGGCGGGGCTCGGGGGA